>JAQTRB010000102.1 GCA_028712015.1 Syntrophales bacterium | reverse complement strand
AAAGTTTAGAGCACTGGAACCATCAATTCAGAAAGGCATTTGAAACTGCAAAGCCGGTGAATTTTGAGTTTGATTTTCCGTTCCCCGACGGTATCAGAAGCTTTTTCTCGACGGTGGTGCCGGAGTTTGATGAAGAAGGCAGCGTATCGACCCTATTGGTATTGGCAAGGGATATTACAGACCGGAAGGAAAGCATGGTGAAGCTGAGGAAGGCCCTGGAAGCCACCGTGCGGGCCGTCGCAGTGACGGTTGAGACGAGGGATCCCTATACGGCGGGGCATCAGCGAGAGGTGGCTGACCTGTCCCGTGCCATTGCCATGGAACTAAAACTGACCTCCGACCGGATTGATGGTATCCAGATGGCTGCAATGGTTCATGATCTTGGCAAAATTTCGGTTCCCGCGGATATTCTCAGCAAGCCGACGAAATTGACAAAAATTGAATTCGAGCTTGTCAAAACGCATCCACAGTCCGGTTACGACATTCTCAAGGACATTGACTTTCCCTGGCCCATTGCAAGAATGATCCTGGAACATCATGAGCGGATGGACGGTTCGGGATATCCAAGAAACCTGAGGGGGGATGACATTCTTCTGGAGTCCCGTATCCTTGCCGTGGCCGACGTGGTAGAATCAATGGCATCCCACCGTCCTTATCGTCCAGCATTGGGATTAAATACAGCACTGGAGGAGATCGAGAAAAATAGAGGGACTATTTATGACGCAGATGCGGTGGATGCCTGCCTGAGATTAATTCGGGAAAAACGGTTTCAATTTGGAAGGACATGAGTTCAAACGGTAATCATCATCGCAATGATGAACCAAAAGTTGCTGCTTTGTTCGTAAACGAAATAGATGTACGCATCGTCTGAGTGTGCCAGAATACCAAAGGGACCACCACACCCGTTACCGCCGCAGACGGGGGTCGAGGGCGTCCCGGATTCCCTCCCCGAGCAGATTGTAACCGAGGACGGTGATTAGAATGGCCAGCCCGGGGTAGAACGAGAGCCACCAGGCGATGTCGATGTTGTCCTTTCCCGCCGTTAGAATGTTCCCCCAACTCGGCGTGGGCGGCTGAACTCCGATTCCGAGGAAGCTCAGCGCCGATTCCGTGAGAATCGCCCCCGCCACGCCGAGTGTGGCCGTGACCAGCACCGACGCCATCGCGTTCGGAAGAATGTGCAGGAAGATGATCCGAAGGTCCCCGGCGCCGATCGCCCGCGCCGCCTGGACGAAATCCCTTTCCTTGAGGGAGGTGAAGTCCGCCCGGACCAGCCGCGTCACCCCCATCCATCCGGTCAGGCCGATCACGATCATGATGTTCCAGATGGAGGGCTCCAGAATCGCGATCACCGCCAGGATCAGAAAAAAAGTCGGAAAGCAGAGCATGATGTCCACGAACCGCATGATCAACGCGTCCACCCAGCGTCCGTAGTAGCCGGCCAGCGCCCCGAGAATCGTTCCGATCAGGATGGAGATTCCGGTCGCCACGAAACCCACTTTGAGGGAGATCCCCGCCCCCCAGATCATTCGGGAGAGAACGTCCCGTCCGAGCGGATCCGTCCCGAAGGGATGCCCCTCCGAAGGGGAGGCGAGAACATTCTTCAGGTCGATGGCGTTCGGGTCATGGGGGGTGAGCCAGGGCGCGAGCAACGAGACGGCAAACAGAAAGATGACGATGACGCTCCCCGCGACCGCCATCCGGTTGCTCATGAATCTTTTCTTGAAATCGTTTCCCATGTTCATCCCTCAGGATACCCGGATCCGCGGATCGGCCAGCGCATAGAAGACGTCAGCGATCAGATTCCCAAACAGCGTAAGAACGGCGCCGATGAAGAGGATCCCCATAACCACCGGATAGTCCCGGGCCATGACCGCCATGTAGAAAAGCTGTCCCATTCCGGGGATGGCGAAGATCGTCTCGAAGATGACGCTGCCCCCGATGAGTCCCGGAACCGACAATCCGAGGATCGTAATCACCGGCAGAAGGGCGTTTCGCAGCGCATGCCGGTAGATCACGACCCGCTCGGAAAGCCCCTTGGCCCTGGCCGTCAGGATGAAGTCCTGTCTGATCACCTCCAGCATGTTCGCCCGCATGTACCGGGACAGCCCGGCCAGTCCGCCGAATGCCGCGAGGAGCACCGGCAGAATGAGATGTCGGATCAGATCCCAGAAGGCCATGCCCGGCGGCAGATATTCGGCGTTCAGCGAGCGGATCCCCGAGATGGGGAGCCAACCGAGATGGACGCCGAATAGAATCATCAGCAGGAGGGCCAACCAGAAGGTCGGCACGGCAAAACCGATAAAAACGATGACGGCCGTGACCCGGTCGAAGAGTGAATCCTGGCGGACCGCGGAGAGCACTCCGAGCGGAATGGCCACAACGAAGATAAGCAGCATCGATAGCACGTTCAACAGGATCGTGATCGGCAGCCTTTCGAGAATCTTGTCCGCAACCGGTCGTCGATCCGTGGAAAAAGAAATTCCCAGATCGAGATGGGCCAGTTTTCCGAGCCACCGGATATATTGCACGGGCAGCGGTTTATCCAGGTCATACATCGACCGGAGGCGCTCCTTCATCTCCACGGAGGCACGCGGATTCATCTGGGTCTGAAGGTCGGTCGGGGAGCCCGGCGCCAGGTGCATCACGGTAAAACAGACGACCGTAATCCCGAACAGAAGCGGAATCATGAAGAGAAGTCTCTTTGCGATGTAGCGAAGCATGCCTCTCTCTATCCCTCTTCTCCGCCCGACGATCAAGAAAATGTCAGAAACCTTCCAACAGTTTCATCAACTGGAGGTTCTCCAACATCCGCTGAAGACCCTTTGCCGAATGGGATTCCACCGTGAGGATCGGCCGGAGTTTTTTTTCGCGGACCCCGGCGAAGAGTTCGCGAAAAGGGATATTCCCCTCACCCACCGGCAGATGCTCATCCGTCGTGCCGTCGTTGTCGTGGATATGAATCTCGCCCAGCCGATCGCCCAGGGTCTCGATCCAGAAAACCGGCGGTACGCCGCCGAAGGCGTTTGCATGACCGGTATCGAAACAGAAGCGGACCTTCGGTGAGTCCAGCGCATCCAGCAGGTTTTTTAACGGTTTGGGGTCTCGTTCATAGACGTTCTCCAGCGCGATGATCGTCTCCGCCTCCCGGATATCATCGAGAAGGATCCGCCAGAAGGACAGGCTGTTTTCGAGCCACCGGTCCTCCGCCGAGATATAGTATTTCTCGTCGAATGAGGGGTGGCAGACCACGGAACGGGGTTTGAAGCAGGAGACCAGATCGAAAACCCGGCGGAGGCGTTCCAGGGTCACCTCTCGGATCCGGGGATCGAGCGCCCCGGGTCGCAAGTCCATGAAAGGAGCGTGGAAGGTCACCGAAAGATCCGAGTCGGCGAGACGTTCCGCCATCTCCCGGAAATCAGCCTTTTGAAAACGGTCAAGATCGAGGTGGTTGAAACTGATCTCCGGATTGACCCGCTCCCGAATCACCCAGGGCAACAACTTTTCCCGGAGGAGATGAAAGGGGACATGAACCTGTATCTTTTGCAGAATCTCCCGCATGGGACACTGACCTCCGTTCGTCCGGGCCTTGTGTTTAGCACAAGCGGGTGCATTTCACAACCGCGAATCCGCCGTATGCCGGATGTTCATTGACACAAACTCTCTATTCTGCTAATGAAAAGCCAACGGAGGCCGTCACGGGAAGAGGCGCGGAGAGAGACGCCGCAACCGTTCCGCCGGCCAATCGAAAAGAGGAGGAGATTTGGCGAAGGAAAAGGAGAGAAATTCGCGGGAGAGGGCGCTGTTATGCCTCAACGCCTCTCTGGAAAAAAAGGCAAAAGACCTCATCATCCTGAATGTAAGCGCGGTTTCCACCTTTGCGGATTACTTTATCCTCTGCAGCGGTACGTCCGACCGCCAGGTCCGGGCGATCGCCGCCGCCATTCAGGAAAATTTAAAAAAGCTGAAGATCCTGCCCCTGGGGGTCGAAGGGGAAGATGCGGGGAGATGGGTCCTTCTGGATTACGACGATGTGATCATCCACGTTTTTCTCGAATCCGTCCGAACCTTCTACGATCTGGAGCGGCTCTGGTTCGAGACGCCGCGGCTGGCCATCCCCGAGGGAACGGCTTCGCTGAAGGAACTGCCTGAAGGAATGTAACCTTGAAAGAGATCCTGACCGGGATCGCCGACCTCGTCTTTCCGCCCCGCTGCATCACCTGCGACGACCTGTTGGAGCGACACGGTGCGCTTCCTTTCTGTCCATCCTGCTTGGACGGGATTCGAACCATCCGCTCCCCTCTCTGTCCGCGTTGCGGGGTTCCATTTCCCGTAACGGAAGGGGAAGATCACCTTTGCGGCGACTGTCTGCGGGAGGACAAGCCCTATGCGGTCGCCCGCTCGGTCGGACGGTACGAGGAAACGCTGCTGACGGCCATCCACCGGTTCAAGTACCGCGGGAGAACCGGCATCGGTAAAATCCTGGGCGGAATCATGGCCGATTTTGCCGGAACGATCTGGGATATGCAGGTTTTTGAGCGGATTGTACCTGTCCCGTTGCATCGGAAAAAGCTG
Organism: Syntrophales bacterium; assembly: GCA_028712015.1. Lineage (GTDB taxonomy): Bacteria > Desulfobacterota > Syntrophia > Syntrophales > UBA5619 > UBA5619. The sequence goes on along the minus strand of JAQTRB010000102.1, from coordinate 1,737 downwards.
CGGGACAGGGGTTTCAACCAGGCCGTGATCCTCGCGCGGGAGTTGGCCAAACGGTTCGAGATTCCGCTCGATTTCATGTCGCTGCGACGCGAGGTTTTCACGCCTCCGCAGGTCGGTTTGCACCGGAAGGAACGTTCTGAAAACGTTCACGGCGTATTTGCGGTCCGACATCCGGAACGGATCGCCGACCGGCGGCTCCTTCTCGTGGACGATGTCTACACCACGGGGAGCACGCTTGAGGAATGCTCCCGAATCCTGATCCGCGCGAAGGCGGAGTCCGTCGCCGTCCTGACATTGGCTCGAGCGGTGCAGAATCATGATATCCCTCCCGAATCGGCGCCGACCCTACCCGAACGGCCTGCCGCGGGCGATGGATGAAACGGAAGGAAACAGACCTATGGAGAAGATTCTCGGTTGGAAAGCGTTGCGGGAAGAGGTGGAGCGTCACCGTTGTCGGGGCGAAAAGATTGCCTTCACAAATGGTTGTTTCGATATTCTTCACGTGGGACACGTCCGGTATCTGGCCGAGGCGCGTAAAATGGGCGATTTGCTCATCGTGGCCGTCAACAGCGACGCATCCGTCCGCGCCATCAAGGGGGAAAGGCGGCCCCTCGTCCCTCAGCAGGAGCGAGCCGAGGTGGTCGCCTCGCTGGCGGCGGTCGACTACGTGACCCTCTTCGACGAAACAACCCCGCTTACACTGATCGAATACCTTCGGCCCGATTGCCTGCTCAAGGGGGGAGACTGGCCGGAAGAGGCCGTGGTTGGCCGTAAGGCCGTTCGATCCTGGGGAGGCACGGTCGTTCTGATCCCGATGGTCGAAGGGGCCTCTACGACAAATATTGTGGAAAAGATCCTTGAGGTTTATCGGAATGGGTAATAAAAACACGTCCCGTTCATTTTTTGCTTTACAAACCTTCCGCGATCTTGTATGAGCATTCCCCCAAATTGTATTTAGGAGATGAGAAGCGACGTGGCCAAAACAACCATGAAACCCCAGAAGATTGAATTTTTCAGATATATGCTCTCCCAGAAGATCAATGAACTTCTCGGGGAGGCGGGGAAGACCGTATCGGAAATGACGAGCGGCGCGAAAGAAAACTACCCCGATCCCAATGATCGCGCCTCGCTCGAATCCGACCGAAATTTCGAGCTCCGGATCCGAGATCGCGAGAGAAAGCTGATCCTCAAGATGCAGGAGGCGATCCAGCGAATGGACGACGGCGTTTTCGGCATCTGCGAAGTTTGCAATGGCCCGATATCCGAAAAGAGATTGATGGCAAGGCCGGTGACCACCCTCTGCATCGACTGCAAGATGAAGCAAGAAAAAATGGAAAAACTCAAAGGGGAATAACGCCCCTTCTCCCGCGATCCCGGGCGGCGACACCTCCGCCCTTCAATTCCCCTCATCCCCCTTCCACCGGGGAACGAAGAGGGGTTTTTTTTGAGGAACCCGCCGGATGTTTGTAAGGGTTGCCATTCCAATCCCCTCCGCGAAGACATTCACATATGCGGTCCCCGGACACCTCGTGACATCCGCGGCTCCGGGAAAACGGGTCTTGGTTCCTTTCGGGAAAAAACGCCTGACCGGCTGGATCATCGAAATCCTCTCCGCGGCCCCCGACCAAACGATCCGGGACATCATCGACCTGCCCGATCCCGAACCTTTTTTCGACACGCAGGATCTTGCCTATTTCGAATGGATTTCCCGCTACTACCTTTATCCGTTGGGAAAGG
>JAQTRB010000002.1 GCA_028712015.1 Syntrophales bacterium | reverse complement strand
CCATCCGGCATGGCCTGTACTGCGTTGAGAAGGACATTCCAGAGGATCTGTTTGCACTCGGTTCGGTTCATGCGAATGGACAGCGGATCGTTTTTACGGGTCAGGTTAATCCGGATGAGTTCATGCCAGTCCGGAACAAATTTCAGAGAATCGAGGACATCCCCAATCATCTCCCCGAGGTTGATCTCTTCGCGGATCCCGGGAGCGGGCCTTGCCATCAGTAAAAAATCCTTCAAAAAACTCTCCAATTGATCCTTGCCTCGAAGAATGATCGTTATCAATTTTTTTTGGATTTCATTGTGGAGATAATCCCGACTCAGCATCTGGATCGAACCGCTGATCGAAGCAAGGGGATTTCTGATCTCATGCGCCATACCCGCGGCCATTTCGCCAATGAAGGCAAGCCGTCGGCTTTTTTCCAGAGATTCCCTCATTTCGTTGATTGCCGTCAGGTCCTGGAACAGGATGATGTTTCCGATGGTCAGTCCGTCAGAATCACGGAGAGGCGACAGTGAACCACCGAGGCTCAGATTCCGCCCGTCGACGGTATGGAAGGTTACGTCAAAATGGGTCCTGGCTGCCTGCCGGTACCCGTCGGCGTTCTTCGTTTCCGGGAGCGGTGGAAAATCCGGAAAGATCTCAGAGATGATCCGGTTTCCAACCTGGCGGAACGAAAGACCGGTGATCTCGGCCGCGGCCCGGTTGAAGGATTTGATCTGACCATCCAGGTTAACGGTCAGGATGCCCGTATCCACCGATTCGATGATGCTCCGGTACAGCAGATCGAGCTGAGCGAAGGCGCTCTGTTTTTCGGCGAGCAGATTTCTCATCTTTGCTTCCCGTTCGACGACGAAACTTGTAAGGAAAGCGATAAAATAAAATGAGAAGATGTGAATGATAATTCTCATGAATACATACGATGCGTTTAGGATGTTATCTTGGATGGGGGTCGAAAAGACCGGATAGATCACCCCGTAGAATTCAAGGTCGACGAAAAGACCGTAAAAAATACTGGCCGCGGAAGCAATGATGAGACCGCCCCTTCGGCCCAGGAACAGCACGGAATATATAATGACCAAGGGATAAAAAACGGAATACATACTATGGATACCGCCGGTCGCGTAGACCATTCCGGTGATCAGAAGGACGTCACAGAGGCTCTGGATATAGATGTTCCACGAGAGATTCCGTACAGACTTCAGTAGAAAAAGATAAACAACGGAAAGGATATACGTCAAAAGAATCGTCTTAAAGAGGGTGGACGTCGATATCGCCGAAAGGCTCCCCATTCCCTTGATCTCCACGAAGGTGGCGATCCCCAGGAGAAAGGTGATGATGCCTATCCTGGACAGCATCAGCCATCGGAGACGGTTTGCCTGAATTTCAGGTAAAAGACCTTTGGGGGTCATTTGGATTCACGATCCATCCTGTCTGAAGAAAAGTCGCAACGTTCGGACAAGCTACTTACAGCCGGGGAAAAAGTCAATATCCTTCGTTTAAGACACATCATTCGCATGAATTTCTTCAGGATATTGTTGACACGAGGATAGTTTCTTTTTATGATTTAACACTTTTCTCCATCATCTTTCCACTCCACTCCGCTCTGCTTGTGAAATCGCTCTCAAACAAAGGCGCATCGGTGATCAAAAGACCCTTCATACCCTTGGTGGCGGCATTGATGGCGGGCATTGCCTGTGGAAACCTTTATCGGTTTCCAGATTGCAGCGTCTATCTGTTACTTCTCGTCGTTTTGCTGCTGATGGCATTCCTTCGGCCGCCCAAACGGCATACAATGTCTCCTATTCTGCTCTCCCTTTCAATTTTTCTTCTTGGAGTTCTCGAAATCAATCTGTACCTTCATCCCACCGTCAAAAAAGATCATGTTCTAAATTTCATTGGAAACGAAAAAATCTTCATAGAAGGGATGGTTTGCGAAAATCCTCAAGTATCGCCTGATAAAACGGACCTGGTAGTATCCGTCGCGAGGCTTTTTCATAAGGGACAATATCGTTCCGTCCATGGTTGCGTTCTGCTGACCGTCCGCGAATATTATCCGTTTCATTATGGTGACGTCATTCGGTTCCATGCACGGCTCAATCAACCACGCAACTTCGGTAATCCGGGCGGCTTTGACTACAAGACCTATCTCCGGCTCCGTGGGATCCTCGTAAGAGGCTCCGTGAATGACAAAGCGGGTTTTATTGTTCTGCGCAGCAGCAGAGGAAATCCCTTTAAGACAAACCTGGAGCGTTTTCGTGACCTTGTCCGAAATGTCATTCTGGACCGTTCACCTGGAACGGAGGGAAGGATCATCCAAGCGATGATTCTCGGCGATCAGAAGGGAATTCCGAAGGAGATTATGGAGAGGTTCAATCGAACCGGAACCACGCACATCATCGCCATCTCCGGATTCAATATCGGTATCGTTGCGATTTTTGCGCTTTTTATGGCGCGATTCTGTTTAAGAGCGGATGATCTTCTTCTGCGGTGGAACGCGAAATATATATCCACCTTTTTTGCGATGATCGTTGTCATCCTTTATACCTTGATTGCCGGCGCCGGCATCTCGGTCGTGCGCGCATCGATTATGGCGCTCGTTTTTCTCTTCTCCATCCTGATGAACCGGGAACGGGATCTCTGGAATAGCCTTGCACTGGCCGCCTTTATGATCCTCACCCTCGCGCCCTATTCGCTTTTCGACATCTCCTTTCAACTCTCTTTTACGGCGGTTGCTTCATTGATCTATTTCATGCCGAAGTGGATCGCGCTGTTACCGGTCATGCCCATTCGGACCGAGGAACATCAAAGTGGTCAGATGAATCTTCTTTTCCGGAAGAGCGTTCGCGGTATTGCTATCTTCTTTTTAGCCTCCCTTTCAGCGACGCTGAGCACCCTGCCGCTGATTCTACTCTATTTCAACCGCCTGTCGCTGATCACGCTTGCGGCAAATCTCGTCTGCGTTCCGATCCTCGGCATTTTGGCAATCCCGGTTTCGCTGCTGATTATCCTGGCCGTGCCGCTTTCCTCCACATTGGCCGGATGGGTAATCCAAGTCTCTGAACTTCTGGTCCGAATCTCGTTGATCTTCATCGATAAGCTTGCGTCGCTGCGCTGGGCATCCCTGTATGTATCTACGCCAAACCTTGTCGAAATTGTGGTATTTTACCTTCTGCTGATCTGGAGCGGTCTTCTTCTGGACTGGTTTGCAACGCGGCGGACTGCGAAAAGAGTCACGAAAATGACGTTCCCGCTGAAGGCTATCCCGATCATCCTCATGTTCGTATTCTGCGTCGACGGTCTGTATCTCTACCTGAATCATGCTCAGCAGGGACGACTTTCCTTGACGGCGGTGGACGTCGGTCAGGGGAATAGTCTCCTGGTCAGGTTCCCGGGCGGAGGGAAAATGCTGGTGGATGGAGGCGGTTATTTCGACGACAGCTTCGACATGGGGAAATTCGTATTGGCGCCCTACCTCTGGCATGAACGGATCACACGAATCGATACGGTTGTCCTGACCCATCCCCATCCGGACCACCTTAACGGTCTCCTTTTCATCTTGGAAAACTTTGACGTCCGTGAGGTATGGATCAATGGAGAGACATCCCCCATGGAAAATTACTTGGCCTTTCGTCGAATCATACTTGAAAAAGGGATTATGCTCAAGACGTTGTCGGATAAGACGCCGATGTCGCAAATTTCCGGGGTCAAGATTGAGGTTCTGAATCCGGCGGAATGCGGTTCAAACCCAAAGGCGATGGATTCGCCTTCCCTGTTGTCCGATGCGGACGATCGCTCTTCCGCTGACGGTGCGGATCGTCGGATCTCATTCACAAAGTCCGCGAAGCTGCTTCATGACGCCACCAACGACCGTTCCCTTGTTCTAAAACTCACATTCGGTGAAAAGAGTTTTCTGCTGTCGGCGGACATTTCGGCAACCGTGGAAAAACGTCTCCTTCGTTCAAATGTTGATCTGCAAAGCGACGTGATTTTTATGCCCCATCACGGAAGTTATCATTCCAGCGGAATTTCCTTTATTAAAAGGGTGAATCCGAAAATCGCGGTGGTCAGCTGCGGGGCGGGAAACACCTTTGGTTTCCCCAGCCAGGATGTCCTCCGGAGATATGAATCAATCCAGGCAGAGATTTTTCGGACGGATCTCAACGGAGCCGTCACCATCACAACGGATGGTCAAAAAATGACCGTTGCTGTTTATCATTCCGGACATCGAGGATCGCAAAAGAATCCAATATTTTTTGACGACGGAAAAAAAGAAAAAGGCCCGAGGCAAAAAAACCCGGGCCCTCCAAGTGTTGATTTCGATAGAAACAGCGATTACTATTTGAGTAGAGCCAGAAAAACGCCGGCTGCGAGCGCTGTTCCGATAACACCGGCCACGTTGGGACCCATCGCCGCCATCAGTGGGTTCACCTTGCCGCCCGTTTGCTCGGAGACGAATTTCTGGACAACCCGCGCCGACATGGGGACGGCCGAAACACCCGCGGCGCCGATGCAGGGGTTGATCTTGTTCCCCTCAGGGAGGAATAGATTGAGGAGTTTCGCAAAGAGCACTCCGCCGGCCGTGCTGAAGATGAAGGCGATGCAGCCCAGGACCAGGATGAAGATGGTTTGGGGCTTGATGAAGTTGGTCCCCTCCATCGTGGAGCCTACCGCCAGCGCCAGAAAGATTGTTACGGCATTGATCAGGTGGGTGCCGGCGGTGTTGCTCAGACGGTCCGTCACCCCCGACTCCCGGATCAGGTTTCCGAACATGAGCATTCCGATCAACGGAGCCACCGAGGGGACCACCAGGGCGGTCATCAACGTCGAGACGATCGGGAAGACCAGGACCGTGATCCGTGACACGGGCTTGGCCTGTTTCATCTGGATCGCTCGCTCCTTTTTTGTCGTCAACAGTCGGATGACCGGCGGTTGGATGACGGGTACCAGGGACATGTAGCTGTATGAGGCCACGGCGATCGCCCCCATCAAGTGCGGGGCCATTTTTGCCGTCAGATATATCGAGGTGGGACCGTCAGCGCCGCCGATAATCCCGATCGAACCGGACTCCTGGGGTGTGAATCCGAAGATGTAAAAAGCCCCCATGGCGGCGATCATGACGCCGAATTGGGCCGCGCCGCCAAGCACGAAGGTAATCGGCCGGCTCAGCAGGGGCCGGAAGTCCGTGAGGGCGCCGACGCCCATAAAGATCACTGGCGGCAGGAATTCCGTCTTGATTCCGGCGTTGTATACGAGCTGCAAAAGCGGTGCAACAGCATCATGCCCCCCACCGGGAACCCAATCATGGAAAGAGGCCATCATCCCGTTGGGGATGTTGGCCACCAGTGCGCCGAAGCCTATCGGCAACAGGAGAAGAGGCTCGTAGTTTTTTGCAATCGCCAGGTAGATTAGCACGCCTGCAACGACGAACATCGTGACGTTCTGCCATGTCAGGGACATTAGCCCCGAGTCGGAAAAAATCTTCTGCAGTAAATCCATATCTTACGCTCCAATCGTCATAATCGGTTTTTCCGACGAGACCTGGCCGCCCAGCGCCGCATCGATGCTCAGAACGGTACCGGCGCAGGGGGACTTCACGTCGTGATTGGCTTTCATCGCCTCTACCTGGGCAACGATCTGACCCTCCTGTACGGCGTCCCCGACCTTGACGGCGATCTGTACTACTTCCACATTGCCCTCAAATGGGGAGTATACGGGGACACGCTTACCCGTGTGGGCAACCGGTGCCGAGACAGCAGTGGAGACTGCACCAGCCGGCGCGGCCGCAGGTACGGACCCCGGTGGGTCGATGGTGATCTCGAAATTCCGCGTTACTGCACCCTCGACGACCTTGCAGACAGTGGTGAACGGAGCGCTGAGTGGTGTTCCCGGCGCGGAGCTCCTGGTGGATTCCGCCTTCTTTTTCAAGGGGAGCGATATCTTGGCGTTCCCTGTCAGGAAGCGGATCCCCTCGTTAAGTTCCATCGCCTTGCCAGGAACGATCGCCGCGGCGACCAGAAAAATATTTTCTTCCGTGGCGGCCAGATTGCGCTCTTTGAGGGCCTGCTCGGCAAGGGCGACTGTATCCGGTGCAGCCTCCAGGGCATCCCCAGCGAAAGGCTCGAGTTTAAGCTGTTCGGCAGCGATCTTGACTACCTCAGAATCAGGCGGCAGCGGTGGACGGCCGAAATAACCGAGGACCGCGCGGCCGTATCCGGCTTCGATCTTCTTCCAGCGACCAAGCAGGACGTTGTTGAAGGCCTGAAGCCAATACTGCTGGCTACCGGGCGTCACGCTCGTCCAGGCGCCCGCCGCCTCGACGACGACGGGAAATTCGGCGAGGACATCCGGATACCGGCTGAGAATCCCCGCCTCTTTCATCATATGAACATTCGGGCCGATGGCGCCTCCCGGCATCGGGAAACCGACGACGCGGGCGTCGGCGGAGGTGGTCACCGGATTGAATTCATAATCCTTGAGACCCTCCTCCAGCATGGCCTGAATCGTGTCCATCTTGGTCTCATCAATGTCCAGGGAATAGCCGGTACCCTTGAGGGCGTGCCACACCGAACGAACCTCCGGCTGAACCGTCCCCGAGGCCATGGGATGGCATGAAAGATCAATGCCGTCAACGCCCCCGGCGATGCCTGCCATGTAGCAGGCGACGCCCATCGAGGCCGTGTCGTGGGTGTGCTGCCAGAGAATGACTTCGGGCGGCAGGATCTTTTTGATCCCCTGGGCTGTCTCATAGCAGGTCCTGGGATCCGAAGTGCCCGAGGCGTCCTTCATGCAAACGGAGTGGAAGACGATATCCCGCTTGAGCAGTTCGCGGACGATGTTGATGTAAAACTCTGGGGTGTGAACCTTGTCGGAATGGAAGGGAAGTCCCATCGTCGAGACGCAGACCTGATGGTGCATTCCCGCGTCGACGATCGGCTTACCGGTTCTGACAAGGTTGTCCACGTCGTTCATGTAGTCAAAGTTCCGATCCCAGGTCGTATTGTGTTTTTGCATCAGTTTGGCTTGAAGTTGCAGGGCCTTGATCTTCTGGGTCGTCAGGGTGACACCGGATACTGAACGTGTCAGTATCTGAAGGTCGACATCGGATCCGACCGCCTTTCTCATCTCGTCCATGCAAACAAATGGATTCTCGTTGACGTAGAAGTATGGAGCCTGAAACCGGGCTCCGCCGCCGAACTCGAAATGGCGGATACCCGCTTCCTTCGCCGAATATTCCATGGCGGGCAGGATGTCCTTCAAACGCACCTTACCGCCGAAAGAACTCTGCAGCCCATCGCGGAAAGGCGTGAACATCACGCGAATTTTTTTTGGTGTATTGGTATAAATCATATTCTTTACGCACCTTTCATATTTTTTTTGATCCGTGAGTTTTCATACCCCTTGCCCCTCGGTCGGCGTAGAATCCATTCGCCGGACTGAGGGGGAATACAATTATCGTCAGTGAGGAAGTTCGCGGATATGGGAAACCCGTGCACCGGGAAAGGCCGAATTCACGGCTTGGGAAATGGCCGACTCCAGAGATGGATCGATCCGAACGGTGACTGCGACCGGCGAGACGCCCTTCGAGGGAAAAATTCGTGTCAAAATCGCCATAAAGATGGCCATGAGTGCAAGAAGGACCAAAACGATGCCAAAAGCTATCATGGAAGCGGCAAATACGGACATGCGATACACCCCTCAATATCGGGTCGGCCGGATTCCGGCCCACCTGCGGTTTAGACAAATAAAGTTGAAAACCATTATAGTAACGAGTTTGCACAAGCAAGATATGTGCCAAAATTCGCGTAATTATTGACTGATACGCATAAAAAAAGATAAGAAATAATAAGCACGATGAATCGAACCTCACGTTCATAATAGTGTTTTTGAATGCCGCCGCAGATGAGAAATGCGAAGAGATCGACAATGCGTTTCCCAATATTTGCCAGAACAATGCGGAATCGTGCGATAAAAGCACACTCTTTACCCTGAGCGGAAGAACGGCCGCAGGGTAGGCGCCATATAAGCATGCTTAAATGGCACAGTCTGTGCGGTAAAGGCACGCCTTGGATAGTCCGGTCGTGGAAGCCTCTGCTGCATCCATTTGATTGAAAGTCTTTCTCAAAGACCAAATCGGCGGCAGGCATCCTCCTCGGCAAGCCGCCCGCGTGTCACGGGGTCTGGATGGCCTTCGATGATCAACGAAAGATCGTCCGCAATTGCCGTGACCACACCCCGAGCCAGTGGGGAAACCTTATGCAACTCGTCGACTGAAACAGACTCCGTTTCGGGCCAAATCCGCACCGTTCGTCCGATGATGACGGCATATTCCCGATAAGCCTTCATAAGCGGCAAAAAACCATCCGTCAGAAGACGGTTATAAAGCTCCTGCAACTCGGACAAAATAACGGGCAACAGCGTCGTGAGACTATACCCCGCATGCAGGTCCCGAAGACAGGCTACCGTGGGAACGAAAGGGGTCGCAGCTACCTCCGGGACCGTGTCGATATTGATCCCTAATCCCAGAACGACGTCCTCGACGATTCCATTCTTCGTCTGGGTCGAGACGAGAAAACCACCCACTTTATGATGATCCACGACGATATCATTGACCCATTTCATTCCCGCATTCACCGCGCCGTCGCTCAGGCGACGGATCGCTCGGACGGCGGCAACCGCCGGCAGGAGGGTAAAACCATGCCCTATTTTTTTCAAGGGTCGATTGGGGGTAAAGTGAACCACCAAATGCAGATTCCCCCGCTCGACACACCAGGCGCGGTTCCGCTGACCGTGGAACCGCCGGCCGCTCAGGGCGACACAGGCGGCCCGATCCGGCAGAACCCCTCCACGGTGAAGATGTGCCACGATCCCGTCAAATTGAGAAAAAGGGACATCGTCCACAATGAGGAGGATTGACCAGCGTCCCCAAAGGAGATCGTCCGGACGATCGTACCAGACGACGTCGCCGTTACCGACGGCACTCCAGAGGGATGAGGCCTCATTCTTTGGAGAAATCATCGGCCAGGGACCTTCCCCCGAGAAAAATGCCTCCGTTGTCAAGGAAGGATTGATCCCGATAATCATATTTAAAAATATACCACGACAGCCGCTTCAGAGCAACTACCATTTGATTCAACTGTCATTTCTGTTGCGTTTGCCTGATCGTTGTGCTATCAGGTTCGCCCAAAATTATGAAGATCTAAAGAGGTTCCCGTCCATGGAAATCATCACGGCAGTCAGGGGTTTCAAGGACATCCTTCCCCCGGAGACAGACAAGTGGCGATATATCGAAGGGATGGCCCATCAGGTGTTTCGTGCCTTTGGGTTCAAGGAGATCCGAATTCCGCTGCTTGAAAAAACGGCGCTGTTCCGCCGTGGAATCGGCGAAACCACGGACATCGTGGAGAAGGAGATGTATACTTTCGTAGACCGGGGGGACGAATCCCTGACCCTCCGGCCCGAAGCGACGGCATCCGTCATCCGCGCCTACCTGGAACATGCTCTTCACAAGGAGGAACCGGTCACCAAACTCTACACGCTGGGTCCGATGTTCCGACGCGAGAGACCGCAAAAAGGGCGTTACCGCCAATTCCACCAAATCGACACCGAGATTCTCGGCCCGGACGATCCGCATACCGATGCGGAACTGATCTTGATGCTGATGCATTTTCTGGAAAAACTCGGACTGCCGAAACTGAACCTGGAGATCAATTCCCTCGGCTGCGATCAATGCCGCCCCCCTTTTCGGGAGGCAATCCACTCGTTTCTGCACGGTCGGGAAGAAGTCCTCTGCGGCGATTGCCGCCGCAGACTCGTTTCGAATCCACTGCGCGTTTTCGACTGCAAAGTGGAATCCTGCGCGTCCGTCCTTTCCGAAGCTCCGCTTCTGCGTGATTTTCTCTGCACCGCATGTCGGGAACACTTTGCAAAAGTTCAGACAGCCCTTGGCCATTTTGCCCTGCCTTTCCGTCTGAATCCGAAGATGGTCCGCGGTCTTGATTACTACACCAGAACCACCTTTGAGGTGACACGGGAATTTCTCGGCTCCCAGAATGCCATTGTCGGCGGCGGCCGTTACGATCATCTTGTTCGCGACCTTGGCGGTCCGGATATTTCCGGAATCGGGTTTGCGATCGGCTATGAAAGGTTGGCTGCCATGATACTCGAACAGGGGACTGAAGCGGACTCAACCCCCGTTCTTTTCATTGCCGCCATGGGTGAGGCGGCGACCGAAGAGGCTTTTCAGTTATGCAACCGACTCCGGATGAAGGGTATACGGGTAGAGATGGATTATCAAGGACGGAGCCTCAAGAGTCAGATGAAACGGGCTGACAAACTCAGAAGTAGATATGTGCTGATTCTCGGTGAACGCGAAATTGCGGAGAATAAGGCACTCCTCCGGAACATGCACGCCAGCAGCCAGGAAGAGATCTGCCTGGATCAGCTGGAAGATATCATCATACAACCAGTGAGGTAAAGATTTTGTCCGACTTTTTGACCAAACGTAAAAGAACCCATTACTGTGGCGATCTGAATGCCTCGCATGCCGGCCAAGAGGTAGTCCTGATGGGATGGACCCATCGTCGGCGCGATCACGGGGGAGTGGTTTTCGTCGACCTTCGCGACCGGGGAGGTCTTGTCCAGGTTGTGTTCAATCCGGATATTCATCCCTCCTGTCACGCCGAGGCCGGGCGGATCCGAAGTGAATTCGTGCTGGCCGTCCACGGCCTTGTTCGTCGTCGGCCCGAGGGCATGGAGAATCCCGATCTCGAAACCGGGGACGTTGAGGTGATGGTTGATGAACTGGAGATCATGAACGAGTCGAAAACCCCTCCTTTCGTTCTTGACCAGATGACGGAGATTTCCGAGAACATTCGCCTCAAGTACCGCTACATTGATCTCCGCCGTGCTGAAATCCAGCGGAACCTGATACTGAGGAGCAATGTCGCGGCGGCAACACGCGATTATTTGCACGGTGAAGGATTCATTGAGATCGAAACTCCGTTTCTGACCAAAAGCACACCAGAGGGAGCGCGAGACTACCTTGTTCCGAGTCGGGTGAATCCGGGAACTTTCTATGCCCTGCCGCAGTCTCCGCAGATATTCAAGCAGTTGCTGATGATTTCCGGTTTCGACCGCTATTTTCAGATCGTGAAATGCTTCCGAGACGAGGACCTTCGGGCGGACCGCCAGCCGGAATTCACGCAAATCGACGTGGAGATGTCCTTCGTCACCGAAGAGGATGTCATCCGGATCATGGAAGGGATGATCGCTCACCTCTTCCGAACGTGTCTCGGAAGGGAGCTTCCGCTTCCCTTCCCCCATATTTCCTACCGGGATGCGATCAGCCGCTTCGGCAAGGACAATCCCGACCTCCGCTTTGGTCTGGAGCTCCGGGATCTTACGGAGATCCTCAAGGGATCGGGATTCAAACTCTTCGCAGAGATTGCGGCCGGCGGCGGCGTGATCCAGGCGATCAAAATCGATGACGGAAAAGGCCTATCCCGGAAAGACCTCGATGATCTGAAGGATTTCGTTGCCCAGTACGCGGCGAACGGCCTGGCTTGGGCCAGGGTCAATCCGGACGGCTGGACATCGCCGATCTTCAAGTTTCTGACCCCGGAAGAAGTGGCAGCAATCAATCGGAAAATGGACGCACACGCGGGTGCCGTGATCATCTTTTTGGCCGATTCCCCCAGCGTTGTCCGCGACGCTCTCGGAAACCTGCGAATTCACCTGGCAAAAAAACTGGGTCTGATCGATCCAAAGGCGCTTGTGTTCACATGGGTCACCGAATTTCCACTCTTTGAATTCAGCGAGAAGGAAAAAAGATTCGTCTCGACGCATCACCCTTTCACCTCGCCGGTCTTGGAGGAGGTGCCGTTCATCGAGTCCGATCCCGGCAAGGTCCACGCCCGAGCCTACGATCTCGTTCTAAATGGGTCTGAGATCGGCGGCGGCAGCATTCGAATACACCGCAAGGAGGTGCAGTCGTTAATATTCAAGGCCTTGGGATTCGGGGAAGAAGATGCGCGCAACAAATTCGGCTTCCTGCTCGACGCTTTGGAATATGGAACGCCCCCCCACGGCGGAATTGCCTTTGGCCTTGACCGCATGGTGATGCTGATGACCGGGGCGGAATCGATCAGGGATGTTATTGCATTCCCGAAGACTCAGAAAGCATCCTGCCTGCTGACGGACGCCCCGTCCCCGGTCGGCGTAGAACAGTTGATGGAGTTGTCGTTGAAAATCGCCACGTAATTTAGATATCGTCAGATTTCATCGATCTGCCACTGATCGTACGGTCGATCCTTTTTACTTTTGGTACAAGAGGAGAGTTCAAGAATAAAACGAGAGGGATTGACAGGAAGATTTCCCATGCCCCTCGCATAATCGGTCAGCGGGTAGGAGAGATAGAGTTGATCTTTGGCACGCGTCGTAGCGACATAGAACAGACGTCGTTCCTCTTCTTCCCCTCCCGGTTCCTTCAGCGCGCGGGCGAGCGGCATCATTCCTTCGCAGCACCAAATCATCAGAACCACCGTCCATTCCAACCCTTTGGCTTGGTGTATGGATGAAAGAACGACACGGTCTTCCCGGATCTCCTCTGTGCCAGTCTCCTCATTGACGCCGGTCAGCAGCGCAAGTTCGCTCAGAAAATCCTCCAGTGACGCGAACCTTGAAGCGAAGTTTGCAAACTGGATCAGATCCTCCTCCCGGGATAGCGCGTCGGGATGTTTTTCCCGGAGAAACTCGCTGTATCCCGCCTTCAGAATTACGTCGATTAAAAAAGAGGGGCTTCTGCTCTCGCATCCGTGCAGAGTGCGAAAGGTTTCCTGAAAGCGGCGGAGTCCCGGCGTCGCCGAGCGCGGGGCGCATCCTATGAATTCTTCGTTTAAAACCGCCGCATGAGGGTCGGAAATGCGGGAGAGAAACCGCCAGACCTTATCTGCTGTTATCCGTCCGATCTTGACGTGAAGGCCGAGGACACGTTTCCATGCAAGCTCGTCCAGTGGATTAACGAGGATCCGAAGATAGGAAGTCACATCCTTGATATGCGCCTGTTCAAAGAAGCGGATCCCGGAACGGATCTCGAATGGAATTCCCCGGCGGGTCATCTCCATCTGCACCTCCATCGAATGATAGTGCGCTCGGTACAGCACGGCCATCTCCCCCAGAGCGATGCCGCTGCGGTGAAGCTCCAAAATGCGCTGAGCGATGAAGTCGGCTTGCTGGAGAACGTTCCGGGTCGGAACGAGCACGGGGCGGATTCCCCTCTCCCGAACCGCGCGCAAGGTCTTTTGAAATTGGTTTTCGTTGTTTGTAATGCTCAGGTTCGCAAGATGTAAAATCTCCGGCGTGCTTCGGTAATTGGTCTCCAACTTGAAGGTTTTGCAGTTCGGATAGCGGTCGGGAAAGCGCAGGATGTTTTCGTAATTCGCTCCTCGAAAGGAGTAAATGCTCTGGGAATCGTCACCCACAACCATCAGGTTCTTGTGTTGAGAAGCGATGAGGTCCATGATTTCCGCCTGGAGTCTATTCGTATCCTGATACTCGTCGACAAGGACATGCAGGAAGCGCTTCGCATACATGTCAAGAACATCGTCGAATCGCAGCAGCAGTTCCCGCCAGAAAAAGAGGAGATCGTCGAAATCCATGACGTTCAGTTCCTTTTTACGTTTGCGGTACTGAACGGCGACGGCAATGATCTCCTCCGTACGGTGCGAGAAATACGAATACCGGCTGCCGACGATGTTGGACAGTGGGATTTCGGTATTGATGGACAAGCTGATCATATCGCCGATCACGTCTCCCCGGGGGAATTTGTCACTCTTTCCATCAATACGGCTTTCCGTGATGCAGGTGTTGATCAGTTGCCGTGAATCCTCGCTGTCGAGAATAGAAAAATTGTTGGCATAATCAAGGCGTGCGGCATGAGAGCGGAGGGTGCGGTACGCGCAGTGATGGAAGGTGCCTCCCCAGAGGCCGGCGATTTCACGGCCGATCAACGTTTCAACGCGCGATAACATCGATCGGGCGGCTTTGTTCGTGAATGTGGCCAACAGAATTCGCTCCGGCGGTATTCCGCTCTCGACGAGACGTGCGACCCGGTAGGTGAGCGTCCGGGTTTTCCCGCTTCCCGCGCCAGCAATGACCAGAAGCGGTCCATCCTCTTCGAGGACAACCTGGAGCTGTTCCGGATTGAGTTCTTTTTCATATTGAATCATGATATCGATTCCTTGTGTTTTGCGTGGGAACGGAACCGATTGCCCCGAATCCATTTTCCCGCCGAGCATGTATTGTTTCCACCTCGACGTCATCCGTTCCGTATCGTTCCCGAGCGTAAAAGGTGAGTGATTGCAGGACGAACATATTTCGGCGGGACTATAGGGGAATAATTCGAGACGGTCAAGTCATTACCCAGTCTTTATACACCCAGAGGTGGATTCACTGCAGCGTCCGGTTCCATGAACGCCTGTTTCGCGTCTGCAGCCGGAGCTTGCGTTCCAGGAAACGCCGGTGTAGAAGAAATCGGGATTCTTTGGAAGAATTATAAAGATTCTTCAGCGATTCATGAACTTGAAAGAAGGCTATGATGCTCGAAACGATCAAAACCCTGATTAGAAGCAAGGATGTTTGCGTATTGGCCACGGTTTCCGGTGGTGAACCGCATTGCTCACTGATGTCCTATGTGACCGACGAGTCCTGTGAAAATTTTTTTATGCTTACACGCAAGGAGACGAAGAAGTACCGTAATCTCGAAAGGAACCGCGCCGTAAGTCTACTCATTGACACGCGGGAAGAGGACATCGATCAAAATCGTAGAGATATACGGGCCCTCACGGTCAGCGGCGTTTATGAAAAACTGAAGGATCCGTTGCAGCGGAACAAGATTACAAAACAATTGCTGGACAGTCATCCACATCTCAAGGACATCATCGAAAGCGCGGATGCCGCAGTCTTCGCGGTTCGGGCAAAGTCCTTTCAGTTTCTGGATGGCGTGAGTCGGTCCCACATTGAGGAAATCGGGTGATAAGGATTGTCAGGAGGGATGAACGTTGTCATGAAGATCCGATCTTCGGCCGACAGACGCAGAACATGAGATGCGAAGATTCTTTTCTCACGTGAAACAAAAGGAGGGGAAGGATGACGACCGAGGATGCCAAACAGAAACTCTTGAAAACGCGAAAAATGGAGTGGAAACGGAATGTCTGGGTGATTTGCGGAATTGATGATCAGGGAAAATATCAAACAAAACTTGAAAAATATGATGACCATTTAATCCTGTCGGTGCCCTTTGCCGATGCGTTTCAGGAGAAGGCCGAGGAAGTCAAAGAGCGCATTTTACGAAACGAATCATCTCCTATAGAATATTTTATGTACAAACGGTTACTTGAGCCAAAATTTCTTGCTCAGGCCATGGACATTGCGGTATGGAGGTTAAAGCGACACTTCAAGCCCAACGTATTCAAAAAACTTGATCCGGGCACATTGCGGAAATACGCAAATATTTTCAACGTTACAGTCGACGATCTCATCAACTTCCGGGAGGATGCATAATTGAAAGTCAAGGATCAATTTGAGCATCGCAATTATGCACATTGTGAAACGGGTACGATTGTTTCACTCTTGAGGCATCACGGGCTGGACATATCCGAACCCATGGTTTTCGGACTTGCCAGCGGACTGATGTTTGCCTTTCTTCCTTTTGTCAAGATGATGGGTAGTATGCCGGTCATCGCCTACCGCAGCATTCCCAAATCGATCATTCGGGGGATTCAAAGGCGTCTTGGGGTAAAATTCGAAGTCAGGCGCTATCGGAATGAAGAAAAAGCCATGGAGGATCTCAGTGAACTGATTGATCGAAAACAGGCTGTCGGGGTTCAGACATCCGCTTTCTGGCTTCCCTATTTTCCCCGGGAAATGAGAATCCCGTTCAATGCTCACAACATCGTTGTCTACGGCAAAGAAAACGGGGAATATCTGATCAGTGAACCGGCACTGCAAGAGCCCACACGGATAAAGCCGCAAGATTTAAAAAATGCCCGGTTCGCAAAGGGAATCCTCGCCCCGAAAGGACTTCTGTATTATCCCATCTATGTTCCGGAGAAAATCGATTTCAATTCGCTGATTCCGAAAGCGATCAAACGAACCAATTTTATGCTGTTGGGGGCCCCGCCTCCCTGCGGGGTCCGCGGGATATTCTATCTCGCCCATTACCTCGAAAAGCTGGGCAGGAAAAAGGATGAAAAATACATAAGATCACTTTTGGGACATATTGCGCTTATGCAGGAAGAGGTCGGCACCGGTGGGGGCGGATTTCGCTTCTTGTATGCCGCATTTCTGGCGGAAGCGTATGCATGCATGGAGTTGCCTGTATTGCGGGAGGCTTCCAGAAAAATGATGGAGGCAGGCAATCTCTGGCGCAACTTTGCCTTGGTTTGCGCGAGAACATTCAAAAGAAAAGACAGCGAAATCGATTTGCCCCATATCGCCAATCTCCTTAGAATGGCCGGCAGAGCCGAGAAAGAAGTCCATCTGATGCTGCGGAAGGGGATGTAATACAACCTTCATTCCGTTACCGACCCTGAGATTGCACGAGAGACGATTCTCAAAACACCTCTACCTCGATAACCGCATAATTTCCGAGCTGGTTCCGGTCGATGTGCAGCAGGGATCTTCCCCGAAATCTCTTCACAAACATTCCGATACCGCAGGCGGCGGCTGAACCGCAATATCCGTATTGGCCGAGGTAGTCAAATTCGTCTGTTGTGGGTAACGCCGTGCGCCACTCGGCGGCCTCCTTTTCGCCGATCGACGGGCCGAAAGCGACCAGGTCCTCAAAAGGTTCTTTCCGGTCCCGGATCCATTTCCGGCAGGTTGCACCGTCCTGAAATGATCGGTTTTCCCGAAAGACCCCGCAGGCGCCCTTACGCTCGGTCCGTACGTAAAACCAGCCACTCCCATCTACCATTTGCCAGCCACGGGCATTACGATCATCTCCGCCTGCCTCAGACAAGGAAGAAACGTCCACGCCGCCGATGAGCGCACTCGTTACCGAACATGCGCTCCAATCCGTCATCAGCAGATCGATCCCCCGCTGGAAGGAAAGATTTTGGCTGGAGACGGTGAGGCTGCGCCCCCGAATTCCCAGGTTCTGGGCGAGATAGAATGCGGCCGTGTTGCTCATCGTGTTGATGAAACTGAATGGCTTCGGAAGCGAATGGGCGGTATAGATCTCGTCGAGGACGGTCACGGTGTTGCTGAGGTTCCCGTACTCCGTCGTCAAATAGACGGCCGTATCCCCCGCGATGGAGTGGTCATGGATGCATTGGCGAGCGCCGATGAGGGCAAGGAGGATGAACCGGTTTACTCTTCTGAAATTATCCGGGGTGTATTTCCTCAGCTCTTCCTTCAGAAGTTTTTCGTCCGCGTGTGCTTTACCGATGAATGCGGAGGCGCTGTGGATGTAGAGGCCGGTCACTCTTCACCCCTTTTATTCGAGAGGATCAGCGTTGTGCAGTTGCCGCCGAACCCGAAATAGTTTAGCATGAAGACGCCTTCCCCCGTTTCCTCGTTTTCCATGAGAGGCGTCAGATTGCACTCCTCATCCTTATCCCGGAAACCGGGAGTCGAGGGGATGAACCCCGCCTTGAGAGACTCGGTAAACAGGATCAACTCACATACGCCGCAGGCGCCTACCGTGTGACCGATGAAAGGTTTAACGCACGTCACAGGAGGAAGGTTTTTCCCGAAGGTCAGCCGCATGGCGGCGCATTCGGTCCGGTCGTTGTTCTCCGTTCCCGTGGCGTGGGCCTTAATGGCGCGGATTGCCCCGGGATCGATTCCCGCCCGTGCGAGGGCGCGGTTCATCGTCTCCGCAACGGTGGTGCCTTCTTCATCGTGGCTGGTTACGCTGTATATATCGCAGAGATTTGCACCTCCCAGGAAACGGAAATCGCTCGCCACCCGATTTCTACCCTCCAGAACCACAGCACCGCAAGCTTCGCCAAGGATCAGGCCGTCCCGGTGCCGGTCGAAGGGCCGGTAGGTCGTGACGGCGATGGATTTGAGGCCTTCGAATCCGTAAAAGCCGAGGTTGTTGAAGAGATCGTAGCCGATCACCAGCGCCCTCTCGATCCGCCCCTGTCCGATCATCGATGCGGCGTACAGGAAGGCGTTTGCGCTTGACGTGCATGCCGTCGTAAAGGTATAGTTACACCCTCTGATCCCCAGCCGCTCCATGACGGCAGAGGCGATCTTACCGTAGCCATTCGATGATCGGAGAAATATTTCCGATACGGAAGCGGAGGTTTTGCGGTGGTTGCCTTCGAAGACGGGGACATCCATCGATGTGGATCCGAAAAAGAGATGGGTCTCCTTGAGCTCGTCGTCGCTCAGCTCCGCTTCGTTAACAGCCGCTGCAGCCGTTGAGAAGAGGATCTTGCTGAAATACCCGTCGGAGCGGTTCTCCGGCCGGTCCTCCTCGTTTCGCATGATCAGGTAGTACGGTCTGGTGTAGGGGAGGCCCGCCAGGGGAAAGGAGAGATGAGCCATTCGAATACGCTGATCGCGCACCGCCTCGACAATCTCTTTCGGGGTTTCCCCGATCGAGCAGATCATCGCCTTTCCGGTAACAAATGCCCCTTTCTTCATAGGCTACTCCGGTTGGATGAAATCGGCGAAGGTATTGATCGACCGCATCACCTTGCGCAGTTGCTTGCTGTCGGTAATGAGCTGGCCGTATTTATTCTGAACCGCAATCGAGATCTGGAGGGCATCGATCGAGTCCAATCCGAGACGGGAGTCGCTGCCGAAGAGCAAATCGTCATCACCGATCTCGTCAGTGTCGATCGTTAGGTCGCACTCCTCGACAATCAGTCGCTTCAAGTCCGTCTTCAGTCGCTGATCAACCGAACCCTTCATCGCTTTCAAACCTCCCTCTGCCTTCGCAAGATGATCAACGTCAACGCCAGCATGATTGCCCCAAAGAGACCCAACGCCAGACTCTCCGGAAGGACGTCTCCGGCTCTGCCGTCTCTGAGGAAGATGTCGAGAAATCCTTCGAGCCCCCAGGCCATGGGGGAGAGATTGGCCAGATCCTGCATAAACCGGGGCATAACGAACGTGGGCACCATGATTCCCCCCAAGGCGCCGAAGATAATGTTCAGAACCGCCCCGATCGTCGTTGCCTGTTCGGTCGTACGGGCAAGGGAGGCGATGAGGAGCGCGAAGGAAATGGCGCTGAAGCTCACCGAGATGGCAATCAGGGCCAGGCCGCCCGGAGAACTCCCCAGGGTAAGGGCTGTGCCGCCGAACAGCGGAACGATGTACATGCCGATCATGATCATGACGACCGCTTGCATCACGTTGATCAACAGGTAGGGGATCATTTTTCCCACAATCAGCGAGATGCGCGATACGTTCATGCTCTTGAGGCGCATCAGGGTGCCCTGCCCGCGTTCGGATATGAAGGTGTTGGAGAGGGGGATCACGATGAAAAAAATCGAAAAGACCAACCATGCGGGTACGCTCTGTTGCACGGCGGAGGGAACCTTGGACGATCGTCCCTCCATGTGTGCGTATCTCAACTCGATGGGGCTCTCGTTGTCCGCCTTCAGCTTTTTAACGTCGATTCCGGCCGCCTGCAGAATGCCGCCGAGATGGTCGATCAGAACATCCTGTCTGAGCTTGGCCAGATTTTTTTCCAACGCGCCCTTGAGCACCATCTGCGTCTGGACGTTGACCGAGGGGTTGACCAAAAGTTCCAGGGGCTTGTCGCCTCCTTCCCCACTTTCTCCAGCCACGAAAGCGGATGTGCCTTCCCGGATGATCAGCGCAAATTTGTAATCCTCGGCAAACATCCGTTTCCTGATCCGTTCCGTTGTGGCATCCTTCTCGAGCAGATGAAATTTGAACGTCGGCAGCCCCTCGATTGCCTTGACAAAAGCGTCCGCATTCTTTCCTGTATCACGGTTAACGGCCAGGACATTGATGCTGACGCTGCTGTGGAGCTCGAAGAGGTCCCGCATCGCCAGAGACATGATCATGATGAACACGGCGGGCATGACGAACAGGATCGTCACCGTTTGGACGTCGCGGGTGATCAGCCGGAATTCCTTCTTCAGGGCGTACAGGAGCTTAATCAGACGAGTCATTGCCGTCACTCCTCGTCGCGCAGCCGGACTTTTGTCAGCTTGAGGAAAAGCTCCTCGAGCGTTCTGCGTCCGAAGACGATGTCGGTGACGCTGATTCCGTGGTTATGGAAAACGGTAAAAACCGCGGCCATATTATTTTCGAATCGTTCGTCTCTTTTGATGAGGACGCTTCCTTCTTCCACCTGTATCCCTCCGTGATTCTCCAATGCCGTTACGGCGGCATTCCCGATTTCGCCCGCCCGGATCAGAATCGCGTCGGCATGGATCAGGATGGCATCCTTGGCGTCGTGAAGGATGATCCGGCCTTCGTCTATCACCGCGATCTCATCGGAGACATGCTCGATTTCATCCATGTAATGGGATGTGTAGACAATCGTCGTCTTCCGCTCCCTATTGATCTGACCTATCGTCTCGAGGATGTAGTTTCGAGACTGGGTGTCGACCCCCACGGTTGGCTCGTCAAGATAGAGGATCTCGGGTTCGTTCAAAAGGCCGATGGCCAGATTCAGTCGCCTCTTCATCCCTCCTGAAAAGGTTTCGACACGTTTATCGACGAAGGCCTGCATGCTCCCCACATCGATCGAGAATGCCATGCGTTCCTTCAACTTTCTGCAGCGGAGACCCCAGAGCGAACCGAAATACTCCAGATTCTCAAGGGCCGACAGACGGGGATAGAACGCCAACGTCTGGGGTACATAGCTGCAAATCGATTGGATGCGACCGAGATCTCTGTCGAGATCGAGGTCGCCGATGGTGACTTCGCCGTTATCCTTGCCGATCACGCCCATCAGGATCGAGATCAGGGTTGTCTTTCCCGCGCCGTTGGGGCCGAGCAGTCCCAAGATGGAACCGCGCCGCACCGAGAGGCTGACGTTATCGAGGACAGGTTTTCGATTGTATGACTTTGATAGATGCTTGATATCGATCAACGGTTCACCCGCAACATGCCGTATTCGTATCCGGAACACTTTCCAGAATGATCTTTTGTCTTTGAAGTATATGTGAGGCCGGTCCGCATGTCAACACGGCTGTACTTACGGCTGTACAATCGTTCCTGTTGCTGAGGGAGCGATCGACGATATCCGGTCTGCATCCATCGTGCGTTCTCCTCCAAAAATTGACATGGGGAGGGATGGAGATTCAAAATAAAGTCGAGCAGGTTGTCGTGGATTTGTTTGCGATCTGAATGGTTAGCGCGCAAATCCGATCTCCCGGGCATAGCTGAACTGTCT
Source organism: Syntrophales bacterium (assembly GCA_028712015.1). GTDB lineage: Bacteria > Desulfobacterota > Syntrophia > Syntrophales > UBA5619 > UBA5619. The sequence goes on along the minus strand of JAQTRB010000002.1, from coordinate 6,361 downwards.
CCGCCAGGGGATATGGGCATGGGCGTGATCGAAAGGCTCGGCACCCGTTTGCCGGATGGAAGCCTCGTCGACGGTTACGGGGTGGTGTCCTCCGACAAAACCGAAATCTTCCGCGATGATCGGATGGCTGCCTGGAAGGCAATCGCACTCCGCAACGATCCGGATGAGGGCATTCACAATGATCGTTTTAGAAGCGATAACTCTCCAGATAGCCGCGGCCGTTTCCACCAATCTTTCCTGAAAAGCGGCAATGTCCGTATCCCAGAAGATCTTCAAGGCAAGCTGCGGACACAGGGCAATGCACTGTGAGCAACCAATGCAGGCTTCCAGATCATAAACCGGATTTTCCTCCGGCGGTAAAACGGCGGCGCCGGTGGGACATACTTCGGCGCAAAGCCCGCATCGATTGCATCGCTTTGCGTTCAGGATCGGATGGGAATCCGCGTGCATCCGCTGCTTTTGGGCACGGGAGGCCATTCCCATGGAAATATTTTTGATTGCCCCTCCGAATGAAGATTCCAGGTGACCCTTAAAGTGGGAAAAAATCACAAAACCATCCGCTTTATGGACGATTGCCGCTGCCTGAACCGATTGAAAATGACGATATCCACCGGGCAATTCGATGATTTCTCGTCCATCCTGTCCGTCTCCGATCCGGACAGGACATCCGAGATATTCTTCCGTGTAGCCGTGTTCCTTCGCCGTATTCAGGCTATCCGTTCCGGTCCTTCTTCCACCGGAATACAGAACCGTTGTATCGAATACGAAAGGACGGCAGCCGGTTTTTTGCAGCCACCGGACAATCTCACGCGCGTACCGCGGATGAAGGAAACTTTCGTTTGCCTTCTCCCCCCAATGCAGTTTGATGCCCACACTCTGGCCGGGGGTAAAGGGCGTGGAAAGGCCGCGGATGAGGCTGCGGAGGGATTCAACCGAGCTGCCGGGAATGAGAACGATATCTTTCATGGAGATCCTTTCTGTCCAAAGCATTCGTTGCTTCGTGGAGATCTTTGATGGCGGATCTATTTGTGTGGAGATCATCACACGGATCGATTTTTCTGTGTTGTCTGCTCGTACACATAATCGATGATGGTACGCGTGTCCGTGCCCGGTCCGAAAATCTCCCGGATGCCCGCGGTCTTAAGGGAGGAAATATCGTCTTGGGGAATAATCCCTCCGCCGAGAACGAGAATGTCGTTCATGTTCCTTTTGCGAAGTTCCTTCATGATAGCGGGGAAAAGGTGATTGTGGGCGCCGGAAAGGCTGCTCAACATTAAGACATCCACATCTTCTTGTTCCGCGGCGCTCACGACCTGTTCAGGCGTTTGACGGAGTCCCGTATAGATCACCTCCATGCCGGCATCGCGAAGCGCGCGGGCGATGACCTTTACCCCACGATCATGCCCGTCAAGACCTGGTTTGGCGATGAGGACTCGAATCATTTTTGTACTTGTCATAAGGTTATCCCTCATATCGAATCGTTGGCGGCTAAAAGGATGTATTGGCGCGATATTCTCCGAAAATTTCACGCAGCGCATCGCAGATTTCCCCGATGGTGGCCTCTGCCTTGACGGCATCAATGATGGACGGCATAAGGTTTCCCTGCGAAGCTGCCATGCGACGGATCTCATCCAGCATATTTTGGACATCACCGTTCCTTCGTTGACCACGGAGCGTTCTAAGTTTTTCTGACTGAAGTTCTCCCACGGTTTCTCGGACCTTCAGCAGTCCTTCCGGCGGTGGCTCTTCCATTTGAAACCGATTCACGCCGACAACGATACGGTCCTTTCTTTCCACCTTCTTCTGGTATTCATAAGCACTACTCGAAATTTCACCTTGAATGTATCCGGTTTCAATGGCCTCGATTGCACCACCCATCTGCTCTATTTTCCGGAGATATTCTTCGCTCTCGGTCTCGATCTGTTGCGTCGTGTGTTCAACGTAATAGGAACCGGCCAGAGGATCCACCGTATCAGTCACGCCCGTCTCGTAAGCGATGATCTGCTGCGTCCGGAGGGCGATCTGAACCGCCTCTTCCGTTGGAAGGGCGAGAGCCTCATCATAGGAGTTGGTGTGGAGGGACTGGCATCCTCCCAACACCGCGGAGAGGGCTTCATATCCGGTACGAAGTATGTTTAGAAAGGGTTGTTGTGCGGTCAGGGAGCACCCCGCCGTCTGTACATGATAGCGAAGCATCCAGGAGCGGGGATTTTTAGCCCGAAAACGCTCTTTCATAATTCTGGACCAGATCCGCCGTGCGGCACGGAACTTTGCGATTTCTTCAAAAAAATCCTGATGAGCACTGAAGAAAAATGAAAGTCGCGGGGCGATCTCGTCTACGTCGAGCCCGGCCTTTCGCGCGGTTTCCACATAGGTGATTCCATCGGCAATCGTAAAGGCTACTTCCTGTACCGCCGTGCACCCCGCTTCTCTCATATGATAGCCGCTGATGCTGATGCTGTTCCAGTGGGGCATATTCTTCGCACAGAATCCAATCACGTCGGAGACGATCCGCATGGCCGGGCGGATGGGGAAAATATACGTTCCGCGGGCGATATATTCCTTGAGAACATCATTCTGAACGGTTCCGTAAAGCTTCTCCGGGCCGATCCCTTTATGTCCGGCAATCGCAAGGTACATTGCCGTCAGGATGGAAGCCGGGGAGTTGATGGTCATGGATGTGCTTACCCGTTCGAGTGGAATATTCTCGAACAGGATGTCCAGGTCGCGCACGGAATCAATCGCCACGCCGACCCTTCCAACTTCGCCAAAGGCCAGCGGGTGGTCCGAGTCATATCCGATTTGGGTGGGCAGGTCGAAAGCGACGCTTAAGCCGGTTTGTCCCTGTCCGAGAAGATAGCGAAAGCGCCGGTTTGTATCTTCGGCGGAACCGAAACCGGCATATTGGCGCATGGTCCAAAAACGTCCACGGTACATATCGGGCTGGATTCCCCGGGTAAAGGGATATTGGCCGGGGAATCCCGAATCCCGCAAGTAATTGAACGCGGAAAGATCATCTGGGGTATAAAGAGGTTTTATCGACAGCCCGGAGATCGTTTCAAACGATGCCTTCCCTTCCGCAGTTCGTTCCCCCCTTTTGGGGATATTTTCATTCCATTCTCGGCGTTCCTTATTTACCGCTGCTATCTCCTTCCTCTCCAACATGACACACCTCGCGATGATGATATCATTGACGCATCTGGTCGTACAGTCAGATATATTGCTCTTCGCTGAGATGAAAATTGGTGTTAAGCGCGGTATTGTAGAAATCTCCCTGTCCATCAACGGCTCGGATGTTTTTTCTTCCTCACGACATCAACCGTTTGGTCTGCAGGAAACCCCTTTCGATATTTGAAACCATAAGAGGGAAAAACGGAAATGTCAATCGTGTTATTGGCATACTGTGTCGGTTTCATTTTAACTGTCCAATATTTCTTGATTCCTACCCCGCCGTCGATTATAATTATTACATTCGTCTACATCGTGCAGAGATATCCCTCTTGTGAACGACCCAACGGCAAAAAATGGACCGTTTGCGGATTGGACGAAAAAACCGGTCTGCATCGAACAATTGGAAGGACAAGTTTAAATGTACAAGACCATAAAAAATGCAGCGCTGGTGTTTAGTGCATTCATCATTTTTTTTCTTATTCTTTTCGTCATCAACCAGACGGCACAGTTGGTTGAACTTGCCTCTCACTTGAGCCCAATCTTTGCCACCGGGCTACTCTGGTTTTTGATCGGACTCTATGCTTTTTTGCTGATTGTGATCGTGCTCTTCTTTCTGCGGCTGCCCAAACCGTTGTCTCCGCCTCAAAGTGAGACAGATCCGGGATTCTCCGGATATCTCGAAGCCCTGCGCAAACGTTTGTCCGTAAATCCACACATCGAGGGACACGAACTCTCGAGTCGTTCAGGGATGGAAAAGGCCCTTGCAGATCTCGGCCGTAAGTGCGACGAAATCATCCGCAACAGCGCTGAAACTGTATTTGTCAGCACGGCCATCTCTCAGAGCGGTCGTCTGGACGCTATTTTTCTTCTGATTGTCAATTTCCGGATGATCTGGCGCATCGCCGGCGTCTATTCACAGAGGCCTGCATTGCGGGACATGATTAATCTCTATGCGAACGTGGCCGGATCAGCCTTTGCGGCGGGCGAACTCGACGAGGCCGAGATCGCCAACCAGATCGAGCCCATTCTCTCGTCGGCGCTCAGCGCACTGAGTCTTTCCGTTCCGGGGGTACAGGCGGCCTCTTCCATCGTCATCAGCTCGATCCTTACCGGTGCCGCCAACGCCTTCCTTACGCTTCGCGTTGGGATCATCGCGAGACGCTATTGCGGCTCCCTCGTCGTTATCGACCGCCCAACGATACGCCGCTCGGCCACCGCAGAATCGGCGAAAATTCTGGGATCCATCGTCAAGAACGGTACAACTCGGATCTCGAAGGCCCTGTGGAATGCCTCCATGGGCAAGGTCGGGGGTGCATATTCGGGACTCACAGGCATGGCACGCGACATCAAGGATTCACTTCTGGGCTTTCTCAAAAGAGATACCGGAAATTGCAAAACCAACGATATTTGAAAAAATATTTTGCAAGCCTTAAAGACGATCAGTTCGTTCCTGACCGCCGGATCGATTCCCTTGATGGTCCGTCCCAGCTTTTCGAAGCCAATCATCAGAATATTTTTGATCGCCTGGCATCCTCATTTTTTTGCACCTGAAGATGGGATTGCACATATTCAGCGATCAGCCGGACGGTCTATAATTACGGATAGTCGTCCTCGTCGATGAAGATACCGTAACTCCCGATGAAGAAGCCTACGGCGGTCGGTTTACCGATTATACTCTCGCAATGTTCTCGAAATCCGTCCTCCCTGCCTGAGGCACTATTTACATTAATTTGATTTTCTGAATCAACCCGGCCCAGCTTTTCCTGGATGCCACCGAGGGACTGTCTGATTCGATGATGTGTTCAATGGTGTCGTCGTCGCTCAGTTCCTGTTTTTCCCCCAGACGACGTTGCTGTAACAGCCGTACTATCGAACCATCTGTTCCCCCAGGTTAGGAACAGCGGTTCCTGCATCAGCAAGATACTGCATCAGTTCCTGGGAGAAGGACGTCCGGATGGTCTACCGAGCCAGGATTTCCATCGTAAATTTCAAGACCTGATCATCACGCATTATAAAGGGTATCCTCTTTGATTTCATTACTATTTCAGAAGGCTAATGCTGCGGCTTCGGCTTTGCAGTCGATTGCCGGTTGGAGGCCTTTAGCCCGCGTTGCGGCCAGTTCTTTTTTAGCGGCATCAAGCTGCGCCCGGAAAACCGGGTCTGAGTGAAGTTTGGCGACAACAGCCGCCCCGATAACACGGCCCGCCGTTACATCGCTTTGCCAGTGAGCGCCGCAAACCACCCGGCTCTGACCAAAGGCATAACCGCGGGATAAAATAGCGTCTGCCCGGTCAGGATCGATTTCCGCCAGAATCAATGCCCATGTCCAACCGATGGCGGTATGGCCGGATGGGTAAGAACCGTCCTGACGCAGTTCTTTTTCCTCGTCCGGTGTGCAGCTGGCCTGCATATTTACGACAAAGGGACGAATCCGCTGATAATGATTTTTGGCCCCCATGGTGGCCACGATCGCGTCGGTCCATGAGCGATGCATCAGCATGTAAAGGTTCGGCATGGCATCCTGGGTGATCGGAGCATTTAGCGCACAGGAAAAAGATTGTGGAGCTGCGGGAAAATCCAGACGGGCATCCAAGACGGCCTTCGTCCAGCGCGGCGTATTGATCAGGGAGCGCGTTGCGATGAAAGCATCTTGGTCGGCGGCGGATGCGGCGGAACCTTCAGCCGGAGGGGCCGGAAGCAACGTCAGGCTGCTGGGTGCCTTGTCCATCGGCAGGTAGCCCTGGAGAATTCCCGGGCGAACTTCCTTAACGGTTACAGGGATGGGGGAAGGTGTTAAGCCGGTACAGGCGGCCATCATGATCACATAGACTGACATTAAGAGCATGAGAAATACTTTGCTGGTTTTCATTTTGTTCTTCGATTCTTTTTTGTTGGTCTGAAGAAATTGATAAGAACTTGCTTTTACGTGGGTTGACGATATGGAAGGGCAACTTGCATGTCAAGGAGATTTTTAACACAAACCGTTGTGGCGGGGCGGGTTTTGATTCCGGTCACGCGAAAAGGATAATGAATATAACCTCAAAAGATCTCAATGGCGATATCGCTTTCAGTGATCAGGTGAGCCTGGTAGGTTTTTATGGTTTGGATCGGCATATAATCAGTATGCATAGAAATAGAGCATCTTCGGCGATCTTCGCGTTTTGCAGATTTCTACCTCACGCTTGATGCC
>JAQTRB010000101.1 GCA_028712015.1 Syntrophales bacterium | reverse complement strand
GCGCCGCGGTCGATCGCCTTGTAGATCTCCCCCATCAGGACGGGGTGGCTCTCGGCGGCGTTCGATCCGATGACGAGGATGAAGTCGGCCCCCGCCAGATCGGCGATGGAGTTGGTCATCGCGCCGCTGCCCAGGGTCTGGACCATGGCGACGGTGGTCGGGGCGTGGCAGAGTCGCGCGCAGTGGTCCACGTTGTTGGTCCGGAAGGCGGCGCGGATCAGCCGCTGGAAGAGGTAATTCTCCTCGTTCGTGCATTTGGCCGAAGAGAGTCCCCCGACCGCGTCGGGACCGTGCCGGTCCGCGGCCTCGCGCAGCTTGCCGGCGGCCAGCGCGATCGCCTCGTCCCAGGGGATCGGGCGGAAGGAATCTCCGTCCCTCAGCAACGGTTGCGTCAGACGGTCGGGCGAGGCGACAAACTCGTGGGCGGACCACCCCTTGATGCAGAGGGTCCCCCGGCTCACGGGGTGCTCCCTGTCGGGCAGCGTTCCGGTCACGCGGTCCCCATCGACCTTGAGGATGACGCCGCAACCCGTTCCGCAGTAAGGGCAGGTGGTGCGGACAAATCGAACCTCCCCGCGGCAAGCTGCGGAGCCGCCTCGATCCTCAAGCGGAGCCATGCCTTCCGTTTTTACGCTCACTCCCGGCGGCAAGTCGCGGGGGGTGCGTTCGCGATCGGATTCAACGCTCATGGGGGGCCTCGCTCGAAACGGTCCAGGCGGGCAGTTCGAATCCCGCCGGCGACGCATGGTCGAAATCCATCAGCAGCGGCGACTTTCGATCCGCCTCCAGCCCCGCCTCGTAACCGTACCGCTCCCGAAGCCGCCGGCGCATGACCAGTTGCAGGGCCAGAAGCGGGATGCCGACCGGGCAGGCGTCCTGGCAGGCCCCGCAGGCGACGCAGGTGTCCGACAGGTGAAAGGCGCGGATCAGGTGGTAGGGAATCAGCTCCGTCGGCACGACGGCCCGCTCCACCCAGAGATCGTCCTCCAGCTTGCAGGGGGTGCAGACGCAGATCGGGCAGGCGTTGCGGCAGCCGTAGCACTTGATGCAGCGGCCCAACAGGCCCGTCCAGCGCGCCGTCCGCTCGCCCTCGTCTCCGGTCAGGAGCGCCGAAACGCGCGGATCGGCGAACGGATCGACCCCTTCGATCTTCTCGCCGGCCGCCGGTTTCTCCGGATAGGGTCGGTCACAGAGGCAGGATTCGGCCTGCTCGCGGCTGCACGTGTAGCCGAGAAGGGTGATCCGGGTTGGGTCAAACTGGTTTCTCTTCGCCAGCTCCAGCAGCGCGCGCTCGTCGCACCCCCGACAGGCGACGGCCAGGCGGAAGGAGGGGCCCGCCCGGCGGAGCGTCCGCAGGGCAAGCTTGGCGAGGTTCCACTTCGGCGAGGTTTCGATCGAGCCGGTCTTCTCCGCTCTGAGGATCAGCCGCGGCTGGACGACGTCGAAGCGATCGCGTGCAAGGCACAAAACGCCGTCGACACGCCCGGCGGCAAGGAGTTCTCGAGATTTTTCTCGTATCGAATGGATCAATTCCAGCATCGTTTCCTCATCGAAACGCGGGCAGATTCAACAGGGTCTTGCGCCAGCGCGTAAGCTCCGGCAGCGGCCCAAGTTCCCGGAGGAAGTTCCCCAGGACCTCCGCAAATTCATGCCCCTCGTGTGCGGTTCCGAAGCTCAACAGGAGCCTCCGGCGGCCGATCCCCACGGTATCGAGCAGATCGCCGAGGGCCTCCATTCTTTTGACGGCCACGTGGTTGGCGTCGTTGAAACGGCAGCCGCCCAAGTGGCATCCCATGACCGCCACGCCGTCGGCGCCGCTCGCCAAGGCCCGCAGAACGGAATCCGGCTCCACCATGGAAGCGCACTCCACGGGGATCACGCGGAACGACGCGGGCAGTTCGGTCTTCTTCCTGCCGGCGGCGTCGGCGCCGATCAAAGCGCACCAGCGACAGGCAAAGACCAGAACGCGGGGCGAAGGCTTCTTGTCGGTCGTCTCCGGGGCGTTCATCGCGCCTCCCTCGGGGAAAAGGCCCGGCGGATCATCGCTCCGACGGCCCGGGCATTGTGTTCGGGCATCTGAATCGTTCCGTTCGGACAGACGGACATGCAGCTTCCGCAGGCCCGGCAGCGCATCTTGTTGGCCCGGCTGACCAAGGCCCCGCCCACCTTCTGGAGGGCGCAGGCCTCGTAGGGGCAGACGGCCACGCAGTTGCCGCATCCCGAGCAGAAACCGTCTTCGATGCGGGCGTGGCCGAGCTTCCCTTCGGGCAGGCGGCTCAGGGAACGAGCCGAAAGCCGCTCCCGGCCGAGGATCGCCAGCGCCTTCATCGCCGCCCCCTCTCCCTGGGCGGCCGCATCGCCGGAGGCGACGGGCCAGCGGGCCGACCCGCAGATGAAGACCCCCGCCTGCCGGGTTTCCAGCGGATGCAGCGGATCATCCTCCCGGAAAAAACCGTAACGGTCGATCCCGATATGGAAAAGGTCGGCCAGTTTTGCATTGTCGGCATTGGCAACCAGCGGCGTGCTCAGAATAACCTGATCCGCCGCGATCTCGCGCTCCACGCCGTTGATCGCGTCGAAAACCGAAACATTTTCGACTTTTCCGTCTCCGGAAACGACCGGCGGCGCATCCGCGGCGAAACGGACGAAACGGACGCCCGCCTCGAGGGCGCCGCGATAGTAACGCTCCAGGATCGCGCCCGGCATCATGATGTCCCGGTGGAGAATCGTTACCTCGGCCCCGGGATCGGCCCTCTTGATCCATGCGGCGTTTTTGATGCTCGACGGGCAGCAGATCGTGGCGCAGTAAGGCCGCTCCGGACAGCGGGCGCCGACGCAGTGGATGAAGACGGTCCGCCTCGGCGATTCCCTTCCCTCCCGGCGGCGCCGCTCGAGCTCCATGAGCGTCAGGACCTCTTTCAGCTCGCCGTACCGGTAAAGCCCCCGGGGCAGCCATACCCCCGCCCCCGTCGCCAGAATCACCGCGCCGACATGAAGATTCGTTTCCCCCGTCCCGGAAGCGAGACGGATCTTGAAATCGCCGGCGTAACCGGTCGCCGCGACTACGCGCGTTTTGGCATGGAAGACGATCAGCGGCTGGGCCGAGATGGCCTCCAGAGAGGGTTTGAGCTTTTCCTCCGCCCCGGCGTCGGTGGGATAGACATGGGAGAGGAGCTTGAGCATCCCGCCGCCGCCCATGCCGCGCTCCACCAGATGCACCCGATGACCGGCCCGGGCGATGGAAAGGGCCGCCGCCATCCCCGCCGAACCCGCCCCCACGACAATGCATTCGGGACGCACGGCCACGACCGCATCGGCGGAGCGTTTGCCGTGGCGCAGGAATCCGAGATTCATCCGGATCAGGTCGCCCGCCTTGGCCGTCGCCCCCGCCGGGTCTCCCCGGTGGATCCAGGCGCACCCCTCGCGAATGTCGACCAAACGGACATGGGATCGGTCGCCGTCGCAGGCCGCCGACAGTGTCGTGACGACATCGCCGGCCTTCCCGTAAGGAGAACAGGCCGCAACCAGAATCCCGCTGGCGCCGCTCTCCTCAAAGGACCGGAGCATCGCCGCGCGGTCTTCGGGCAGACAGAGCGTATCGCGCGTTTCGACGACGGCGACGCCCTCCTCGCGGCCGATCTTCTCCCCCAGGGCCAAGAGATCCACGGTCGGCGGAATCCGGCCGCAGCAGCGGCAGAGAAAAACCATCACGCCCGGCATGGTCCCTCCTTGTCGCGGCTTATGGCCATCATCGCCGCCGCCGATCCCTGCCAGGCCGATTGCGCCACGTCCGCCGGTTCGGCGGCAAAGCCGCAGGCTTCGGCCGGAGGTTCCGCGCCGTTTTCGTACCGGTCCCCGGCGGAGGGCCGCAGGTTGCCGTTGAGGACCACCATGTCGAAGCGGCGGATCTCCCGTTTCTGCGTCAAGGTATCCTCGAATTTCACGGCGATGCCGCCGCCGGGCAGCGGATGGATCAGCCCCGGACGCCCCCGGACGAGGCGCACGCCGGCCTTGTCCTCGGCCCGCCGGGAATAGGCGTAGTAGTCCCGTCCCACGGTGCGAAGGTCCGTATAGAAGATGCAACAGTCGATGCCGGGGTCCCGGCGTTTCACCCAGGAGGATTGCTTGAGGGCGTGCATGCAGCAGACCGCCGAGCACCAGGGGAGCAACCGGTCGTCGCGGGCGCCGCTGCACTGGACGAAGGCGATGTTCGCGGGCCTGCCGCCGCCTGATTTGCGGACGATGCGGCCGTCGTTGGGACCCGCCTCCGCCGTCCAGGCCTCGAACTCCAGAGAAGTCATGATGTCCGGGTGGAGCCCGTAGCCGAATTCAGGCAGCGGTTTGAGGTCGGCTTCGATAAAGCCGGCCGCTCGGATGACCTGTCCGACCTTCAGGGTCTCTCTTTCCTCTTCCCGGGCAAGATCGATCGCCGCGCTGGGGCAAATCCCGACGCAGCTTCCGCAGCGGTTGCAGAGATCCCTGTCGATCCGGAAGGAGGGCGGATAGACATGTTCGCCGGGCGGTTTGACGGCCCCCGGGGCGCAGGCATCGAAGCAGGCGCCGCAGCCGATGCAGCGCTCGGGCGCAATGAGGGGGGGCTCCGTCCGGATCGTTGCGAGGCTTCCCTCCCCGGTCGTATCCAGGGACTCGATGCGCGAGGAAAGATGAACGGTGATTCGGGGATCGGTTTGCAGACGCCGAATGTCCGTCCAGAGCGGGCAGAAGGCGCAGTGGTCCGTGGGATAGATCTTGTCGAGGTTCAGCATCTGCCCGCCGAGATGGCCGGAGCGCTCGATCAGATGAACGCGGCGGCCTGCGGCGGCCAGATCGAGGCCGGCCGTAATCCCGGCCGCGCCGCCACCCTCGATCAGAACGGGCAGCGTGTCCGATGTGGCTTGTCGAGGAGTCCGGGAAAGAACGGATGTCATCGTCTATTCCTCCTCCTCTTTCCACAGACCGTAATGCTCGGCCAGGGATTTCACTCGGAATTCGAACCAGTCGAGAAACTCCCGTTCGTTCTCGCCGCCCGTCCGGTCCTCGGCGCGGACCAGGAACCGCTCTTTCGGCGGCTCGAATCGTCTCACCTTGTCGTAAACGACGGTGATCGACCGAACCGGTTTGACCGGGCAGCGCCGCTCGCAGGCGCCGCAGCCGTTGCAGTTCGCCTCGATCACGATCGGATTCTTCTTCGCGTCCAGCTCGATCGCCTTGTACCGGCAGGCCTTGAAACATTTATCGCAGGTCTCCTGTCCGGACCACTGCAGACAGGTCGGACGGTCGATCACGGCATTGCCGATATCCATCTCGGCCTTGGCGATCTTCTGGATGGCGCCCGTCGGGCAGATCTGGATGCACTCCATGCACATGCTGCACTGCTTCACGTCGAGAACGGGCGTTCCGGCGTTCGCCAGGCCGGTCAGGACGGACGCCGGATGGAGCGCGCTGACCGGGCAGATGTCGATACACTGGTAACAGCGAGCGCAGGCCTTAAGGAACTCCTTTTCGACCAGCGCCCCCGGCGGGCGCGGCAGCGCCTGGGCGCCGCCGACCCGAATCAGGCCGAAAGCGGTTCCCGAAACAGCCCCGGCAACGACGATCCGGAGCATATCCCGGCGGGAAAAAGGCATAAAACCTCAACCATCAAAACGATCGGGGATTCTCCGCGGACAGCCGCCAAAAACCCCCGATCGTTCTTAAAATACTGCTTCCTCATCCATTTGCCCTGCGGCCGACCGGAGCGAATCCGCTTGTCAAGGGGCTCGTCGGCCAAGGCATCATCCTACAAACCCGCGCCTGCTGCAAGAAAAACCGAAAAATTTACGGACTGCTCTCAAAAAGGGACAGGGGCGGGATTCTGTAATTCCCGCCCCTGTCCCCATGCCTTACAGGCTCTTCCTGGCCGTCTGGATGTCGTCGATCAGGTAGTCCAGACCGAGGGACTTGAGCGTCGCCTCCGTCGGAATGCCCTTTTCATCCCAGCCGAAAAGCTTGTAATAGGAATCGTGCATTTTTTTCTCGTCTTCCGCCGTGAAGATGGCCCCCTTCTTGGGGCCCTCGGGAAGCGGTTCCGTGAGGAAGCGCTTGTGCAGCCGGTCGTCCTTGCTGCTGATCCCTTCGCGGACGTTGAAGCAGCGCTCCGTCGTGATGATGCGTCGCGCCGTGGCCCAGTACTCCTGGTCCGTCATGTCCCAGCCGCAGAGCGGGTTGAGCATGTTGACGACGACACCCGGCGTCTCCTTGAGCCACGGAACGCCGCCGACGAAGGAACACATGCACAGCGAGTTGATCATCGCCCAGCGGGCGCCGAGGTCGGAGCTGTCGCCTTCGTGATGGTCTCCGCCGCACTG
>JAQTRB010000100.1 GCA_028712015.1 Syntrophales bacterium | reverse complement strand
TTGGAATCGTCCAATAGATTCGCCACCGCATTCGACCAAGTCGTCCAGTTCCATTGATATGGAGAAGGGAGGGCGTTTCCAGCGATGTCTTGCGCCGCTGTACCCACCGTGCAGGTGTAGCGTTGCGTGCCATCGGCCAGATCACCGCTCGGCGTAAATGTCATAACCGTATTCCCGGCGTCCCAGCTAAAGGCGCCCGATACCTTTGGATTAATAGAGAAAGCACCTTCAGCCGACGAGGTATTCATCGCCTCGCTAAAGGCGACTGAAATCGATGTTGTAACAGAGACATTTGCAGCACGATGTTCCGGGCTCACCGATAGGATTGCCGGAGGAGCGCCGCTGCCGCCGCTGGAACAACCACCGATCAGAACGATAGAAACGAGAAATGCAAAACAACGAAATACCGATACATGTCTGTGCGGAAGATGTTTATTCACGATGTTTTTCCTCATGATGCCTAAAGTGTTCCTGATGCCTTGCATTGGGAGCAACGTTGCGGTTTTGGGCTAAAAGTGGAGCCAGACACGGATGATGAGGGAGAGAAACAAGAGCGCGACGGCCGTCAGGACGATCAGGTGCCGCTTCCGGAAGGCCCGGGCGCCGGCGACGATCCGGCCGCAACCGCCGCAGATCGTCCAGCGGGAGCGGATCGGTCCGCCGCAGGCCGGGCAGAGAAGGGTTCGCGCGACGGCGGGTTCCCGCGTTTCAAGGTTTTTCCGCAGCGCAGCGTGGACATCGTACTCGCCGTCGCAGTCCGGATTCGGGCATTTTCCTCGGACCGGCATCTCGTCCGTCCAGATGAAATCCCTCAGGCAGTCGGAACAACGGATCTTCAGCAATGCATCATCTCCAGTCCCGGCGGCGGGCAAACGATCGATCCTGATCACTCCCCGCTCGGGAGCGGAGAATTTCTTCGCGGGTTACCGAATGTCCGCTCCTTCTCTCAGGCCTGATGACACCAGGGCGCCGGCAGGTCCTTAACCGTGCACAGTCCCGGGGCCGCGGCAATCACGGCCGGGACGGAATTGACGAGGATGGCGGCCGTTGCTTGATCGCCGGCCACGCCCCCTTCAATCCGCAGGCTCAAATCGGGAGTTCCGACGATTCGGATCGAATCATGGGGATTCTCCGCCCCGATATACATCCGCAGGTCCAGCGTAACGATCTTTTTCCCTTCCCGGAAGCCCTCGCCGATGTTTCGGATGCCCGCGACGTCTCCGGGCTTCAGCTCGAAATAATTTGTTTTGAGAGGTTTTTCGGCGATCACCGGTTCAACGGTCTCGCGAATGTCGTCGAGAACGAAATGCAGGCGATCGGCGATCAGATGGAGCGACTCCCGGAGGCCGACATGCCCCATCGCCTTTTCGGCGACCTTCTGCCGGAACAGCTCCGGCGTCATTCCCGCTCCGATCTTTCGCTGGAGCGGGTAGCGGCGCGTGCCGGCGTCGACGACCCGTTCCACATGGACCTCCCGGACCTCCGCGCAGACGCCGGTCAACGTAAGCGGTAGCGCGTCCATGACGAAACCCGGATTGACGCCCGTTCCCACGACCGTAACGCCCATTTCCCTGGCCAGCTTGTCGATTTTTGCGGCGGCATCGGCATTTTCCGGTACGGCGAAGAGGAGCTCTTCCGCCGAGGAAACGAGGTTCTTCCCTCCCCGGAGGATTTCTTCCACCTGGCCGACAACCCGCTTCAGCCGCGAACCGGCCGTATGGACGACCACATCGGCCGGCACCTTGGCGAAGAGGCGCTCGGCGTTGTCGGTGACGTGGACGCCGAGGGCCTGCGTTCCCAGGATTTCGCCGAGGTCTCTGCCCACCATATCCTTCGCGATATCCACGGCCCCGACGATCTCCATATCCGATTTCGTCAAGACCAGTTTCGCCGTGGCCAGACCGATCGGCCCGAGGCCGTAATGAATCACCCGGATTTTTTCAGTTTTCATCGGTAGGTCCCCCTCTTGCATTTGATTTCATTTCGATGCGTCGTCTCGTTCGAACGGAACAAACGGTTTTCCCCGTGGGTGTTCAACCGCTCTGCACGGTCCGCTTTGTCAGCCTGAGGATGCGCCATTGATTTAAGAACCCGAGCGACAACAAGAGGATGCCGACCAGATCGGTCGTGAGCGACGGATCAATCAGCATCAAGCCCCCCGCGGCAAAACAGATCCGCTCCCACCATCTCATGTCGGCGAGACAGAATCCGATCATCGCGATTCCGACGCCCAGCATGCCCAAACAGGCGGTCACGAGGTTCATCGTGAGTAGCAGGGGTGTGGTCCCGATCAGAACCATTGCCGGGTTGAAGACAAAGATGTAAGGCACGATAAAGGCCCCGATGGCGAGCTTGGTGGCCGTCACCCCTGTCCAGAATGGATTGGATTTGGCGATACCCGAACCGGCGTAGGCCGCCAAGGCCACCGGTGGGGTGATGTCCGCGACGATCCCGAAGTAAAAAACGAAAAGATGGGCCGCCAGAATCGGTACTCCCAGCATCATGATGGCCGGGGCCGCGATCGTGGAGGTGATGACGTAGTTGGCCGTCGTCGGGACGCCCATGCCCAGAATGATCGAGGTGATCATCGTGAAGACCAGCGTGAAAAAGAGATTTCCACCGGCGATTTCGACGAGGCCGTTGGCCATCTTCAGGCCGATCCCCGTCAGCGTGACGACGCCGACGATGATCCCCGCCGTAGCGCAGGCCATGGCGACGCCGACCGCCCCGCGGGCGCCCGCCTGAAGAGCCGTAATGATATCCCAGGGGCTCATCCGGGTGGCCTTCGTGATCATCCCCGCGACGATCGACAGCCCCAGGCCGACCAGGGCGGCGAAAGACGGGGTGTAGCCTTCGACCAGCACATAGATGATCGCGACCAACGGGACGAAGAGATGCCCTCGCTTCAACAGGACCTCCGCTATTTTGGGCAACTGGTCGCGGCTCATCCCCTTGAGTCCGCACCGCTTGGCCTCGAAGTGCACCTCGATGAAGATGCCGAAAAAATAAAGGCACGCCGGAATCGCGGCGGCCTTGGCGATCTCGATATAGGGGGTGTTGGTGAATTCGGCGATCAGGAACGCGGCGGCGCCCATGATCGGGGGCATGATCTGGCCGCCCGTCGACGCGGCCGCCTCGACGGCGGCGGCGAATTCCGGCCGGTAACCGAGTTTCTTCATCATCGGGATGGTGAAGCTTCCCGATCCGACGGTGTTGGCAACGGAGCTGCCGGAGATGGTCCCTTCCAGCGCGCTGGTGATCACGGCCACCTTGGCCGGGCCGCCGGCGGCCCAGCCGGCGATGGCATCGGCGATGTCGATGAAGAGTTTGCCGATCCCCGTCTTTTCCAGAAAGGCGCCGAAGAGGATGAACAGGAAGATGAACGATGCCGAAACCCCCAGCGGAATGCCGAGGATCCCTTCCGTCGTGAAGTACATGTGGGAGACGATCCGCTGGATCGAATATCCCCGGTGCGCGAGGAATCCCGGGAAATAGGGACCGAAATAGGAGTACGCGAGAAACGTGCTCGCGATGATCACGATGGGCAGCCCCACGACGCGGCGGGCCGCTTCCAGCGTCAGCAGCACCCCGACGGCGCCGACGATGTAGTCCATTTGGGCATAGTCGCCGCCGGCCTCCATGATCCGGGTGTAATGGATGGTCATGTAACTCCCGACATAGACCGCGAAAGCGGCGAACAGATAATTGTACCACTTCAGATTGTTGAGCGTTTTTTTCGTGGTCAACGGGTAGAGCAGGAAAACCAGCGCAAAGGCAAAGGAGAGGTGAACCGATCGCTGCATCTGGGCGGGAAGCATTCCGAACATTGCCGTATAGACGTGGAAGCAAGAAAAGGCTACGGCGATCCAGAAGACCAGCCAGTGATCGAAGCCGACAAGTTTTCGGAATGTAGACTCTTTGTCGACCTTCTTCAGAAGGGCTTCCAGTTCCTCTTGGGAGACTTCGGGGATGACCTCCCCGGTGCTGCCGGTGAGTCCTGCCGACGGCTGTCCGTCCTTCGGCTGCCGATCTTTATTCATTTCCATACGCACCCGCCTTTGAAAGTCCGATACAACGACCTCTTTTCCACAAAAAACCGAAGGGATTTCCCCGGTTCGGCCAGGGAAATGAAGGGGATGTTTCGTCCTTTGATCTGCAGAGCATGGCCGGCCACCCGCCCCACAAAGATTGTCAGATCGGGTACGGAGCGGTTGACCGTGTATTCGAGCCAGCCGTCCGGTCCGACACGAAGAGGGTTGTCCGGCGTGGAGGTTTCGGGCATGCCGGCCCCGAAGGCATCATACCGGGAGCGGAGGATCCGGAGACCGTTCCCCTCGACTCGCAGGAAGTCGTACACCGGCCTCCGGTTGACCGAGTGGGTGTAGGAAATCATCCATTCCTCTCCGTCACTCATCCGCGCGCACAGCGCCGTTTTTCCCGATGCGGACGTGACGACCAATACGGTCTGGGAGGGGATCCAAAAGAACACAATCACGCCGACGGCGCCCGTGACAATCGCCGCCGGCATGATTCTTTTCAGGCCGTTCATTAAAACGGAGAAGAGAAGATGGGAAGTGTGGCCGTCCATCCCTCGATTCCTCCGCAATTATTTCATCAGGCCCTTTTCCTTGTAATACTTCACCGCACCCGGATGGAACGGGATCGAGACGCCGGAAGCGGCCGTCTTCAAGTTGAGCTCTTTTCCCTTGGCATGGGCCATGGCGAGATCATTCTGGTTCTCGAACAGGGTCTTGACGATGTTATATGCCACGTCATCCTTCATTTCCGTGCTGATGATGAGGACGGCGTTCACGGCCAGGGTCTTGATCGCATTGGTCTGCCCCTTGTACGTGTTGGCCGGAATCGTGAACGGGCTCAGGAAGGGGTACTTTTTGGTGATGAGAGCGGCCTTGTCGTCGGCGATGTTGATGATCCGGACGCTGTGCTGGGTGCCGATGTCCATGATCGCTGCGTTCGGAATGCCCGCCGTAACGACGAAGGCGTCGATGTGCTTGTCCTTGAACTGCTCGGCGCTCTCGGCGAAGGAGAGGTACTGCTCCTTCGCGTCCCCCTTCTTGAGGCCGTAGCCGTCGGAGAGCTGGCGGAAATTGGCCTCCGTGCCGCTGCCCGGAGCGCCGACGCCGATCTTCATCCCTTTGAGATCATCGAAGCTGTCGATCTTGCTGTCCCCCCGGACGACCACCTGGATCACCTCCGGATAAAGTGTGGCCAAAACGGCCATCTTGGTCAGTTTTTCCTTGAAGGCTTCCTTGGCATTGAAGGCGAAATCGATCGTATCGCTCTGGACGATGGCCAGTTCCGCTTCTTTCTTGTTCACGAGCCGGACATTTTCCACCGAGGCGCCGGTCGCCTGGGCGGTTACGTTCATCCCGGGAATTTTGGAGTTCCAGATCTTGGCCATGGCTCCGCCGAAGGGATAGTAGGTCCCCGCCGTTCCGCCGGTTGCCAGGACCATCTTGACGTCGGCTGCCGCGGCTGTCGATGAGAAGCCCGCAACCATGAAGCATACCATGAGAAACAATAAAGTCTTTTTCATAACGACCCTCCTTAATTGATTGGAACTTCATTGATTGGTTAGGACATGAATCCCCCCGCTTTCCGACAGGCTCTCCGGTCCCGATGACAAGCAGCCTCACCGAAGCCGCTTCATGATAACGTATTCACTTAAAGCATAATCATCATGGCGGAGTCAACAGGGAATTTGCCGGACGACGGACGGCCCAAATAGACCGCACTTGCCCAGTTCCTTCATTTTATGAAAAAACAGTTCAATGTTTCGTTCAATATTCGCAGAGACCCATCCCCCAGGGAGAACGTTTCGGTAAAGATGAACCGAAGATTTTCTGTATGTTATCATGAAGAAGCGAGAATAAGGCGGTGGAAATTCGATTCTGGCATGAATATTTCATTGAAAAGGCGAAACGCCGGGGCGTTCCGGTTTTCCGGGCCGCCGAAAGTCATGGCGGATATCCGGGAAGATTAGGAGAAAAATGATGAAAAAAATCATGCAGACATCGTTACTGGCGGTTTTTGTCGTCCTCGCGACGTCCTCTTTCAGCTATGCCGAATTCGTGGCGACGAGCGGCGGGGCGTTTCCCTATTTTCATCTCGGCTGCCTCATCGTGGGCGGTCTGATCATCCTTTCGCTGAAACAACGATATCCGCGATTGTACCTGAGCGAGGCGATCGGTTCTTTCGCCCTCTATACCGTCTTCGTGTCCCTCTTCACCGCACCCGTGGTCGATGCACTCAAGACGCTGATCAGTTGAAGAAACTCCTCCCCGGTTCCCCGGCCGGCAGGCCGGGGAGTCAATCCCTTCCTCGTCAATCTCCGGAGA
>JAQTRB010000001.1 GCA_028712015.1 Syntrophales bacterium | reverse complement strand
GGATGGTCAGAAGCGCGATGACCAGCAGAATTCCCACCACCTGGATGAGCGTCACGATGGTCAGGGCGGTCAGGATCATCAGTCCCATCTTCAAGGCGGCGACGGGCAGTCGCATGGCCCGGGCGTACTCCTCGTCGAGCGCGATTGCGATAAATCCATTGTAAAACAGCGCCACGGCCCCGCAGACGATCAACACGAGGATCAGCATGATGACCACATCCGTCCGGGGAACGATCAGGATGTTCCCGAAGAGGAAGGCCATCAGGTCGGGGGCGTAGCCGGGCGTAATGTGGATGAAGACGATCCCGATCGCCACGCCGACGGTCCAGAGGATGCCGATGAATAGGTCGTTTTGGCTGAGCCGTTTCTCCTGCAGACGGCTGATGAGAACAGCGGCCGCCAGGACGAAACCCGTTGCCCCGATCAGCGGGTGGATGCCCAGCCAGTAAGCGATTCCCAGGCCGCCGAACGCCGTGTGGCTGAGACCGCCGCTGATGAAGACCATTCTCCTGGCCACGATGAAAGGACCGACCATGCCGCAGAGGACGCTCGCCAGAATTCCGGCGAAGATCGCGTTCTGCATGAATTCATAGGAGAGAATTTCCCTCATGACGGTTCCTTGTGTTCCTGGTGACCGGCCAGAAGCGTGTGGGGGATGCCGTGTCCCAGGATTTCCACCGGGCAGCCGTAGACACGTTCCAGCGTTTCCGAATCAAGCTCTCCCCGTTCATGGAAAAAAAGGTTCCGGTTGAGACAGGCGATATGATGGTAGGAGTGGGCGTAGGGTGTCGGATCGTGGGTGACGACCACAATGCCCATCCGTTCCTGGAGCTCCGCCAGAAGATCGAGCAGGTCGGTCTGGGAGGTGACGTCCATCGCCGTCGTCGGTTCATCGAGAAAGAGGGCCAGCGGATCGGCAACGAGGGCGCGGGCGATCAAGACCCTCTGGAGCTCGCCGCCGGAGAGTTCGGTGATGATCTCCTTCCGCTTTTCATGGAGGGAGAGCTTTTCGAGTATGGCTGCCGTTTTTTCCATTTCCCGGAGGGTGTGTCTCTTCAGATGATTATCCGCGCGCAGGAAACCCGTCAGGACCATGTCGAAAACGCAGATCGGGAAACTCCGGTTGAAATTGGCGGATTGCGGGACGTAGCCGAGATGTTCCCGTACCCCGTCGCGGAAGCGGATCTTGCCGCTCCAGGGCGCCATGATGCCGAGGATCAGTTTCAGGAGCGTGGTCTTTCCACCTCCGTTCGGGCCGATGATGAGAATGAAGTCCCGGGGAGCAATCCGGAGAGAGACGTTCTCCAGGACGGGTGTCTCCTCGTAACCGTAGGTGAGAAGTTCGATGTCGATCAGGTTTTGCGTATCCATCGGTTCCCGCCGGGCGCTTCGCCGCCGGCCTCCTCTATTTCCGGAGAATCCGCGTGATGAGGGCGGTGAAGGCCCTCATCCCCTTGAGCCAGTCCCTCTCCAGGGGATCGGTTTCCACGATTTCGGCTCCAATCTCCCGGGCAAGGGTCCGGCCGCTCTTCATGTCGAATCCCTTCTGGACGAGGACGGCCTTGATCCCCTTTGCCCTTGCCAGATCCACCATTTTCCGGATGTGGGCGGCGCTGACCGGCTTTCCCTCCTCCTCGACGGCCAACTGGTTCAGTCCGTAATCGTCGGCGAAATATCCCCAGGCCGGGTGATAAACCATGAAAGAATATCCCTTCTTGCCGGAAAGGACCTTCCGGATCTCGCCGTCCAGGGCGTCGATCTCCCTCCGAAAGGCGGCAAGGTTGCGCTCGTACTCCTCCCGGTGCAAAGGATCGTAGGCGATCAGAGCCCGGGCGATGTTTCCGGCTCCGATCCGGACGGCGGCCGGCGAGGTCCAGACATGAGGGTCCTCCGGCCGGAAGGTCACTCCCTCCGTCATGTTGACCAGGGCCAGCTTCCGGTTCCGGTCGACTATGGTCCGGAGGTACTTCGCCTCGAAGGGAAGATCGGGAGATCCCACCGTGACGTAGATGCGCGAATCCGCCAGGGCCACGAGCTGCTGGGGTGTCGGTTCGTAGGTTTCCGGGCTTGCCCCCTTGGGGATCATGACATGGACCGCGGCCCTCTTGCCCGCGATCCGCTCGACGAAAGAGGCCTGGGGCAGGATGCTGACGGCAACGGAGACGGCCCCCGTGGCCGCATGGACCGCGTCGACGGTTCCCGAAAAAAACGGAAGAATGAGCAGGATTCGGCAAAGCAGGTTGCTCATGGCTGCCGATTCCTTATAGATGCAAACGTGTTGCGATTATCTTCCCTACCGCAGCGGTCGCAAATTCCGGTCAATCGGATGTCCACCGCCTCGACGCAGAAATCATAAGGTCGGGCAAACCATTCCCAGGCCTGGGACAAGGTCAACGGGGACATACAGAGGATGCGGCCGCAGCAACGGCAGCGAAAATGGGGATGGATCGGGTTGTGAAGACAGGCCATTTCATAAAAACTCATGCCCTGACCGGATTCGATCTCCCGTATGACCCCACCGTCGCGCAGGGAAGCGAGGATTCGGTAGACCGTAACCCGATTGATCCTCAGATCCGCAACCGCATCCTTCAGGATTTCTTGCGCGTTCAGGGGCCGATCGGCGCGTATCAACCTTTCCAGAACGGCCAACCGCTGGTTCGTTTTCGCAAGCCCCGCCTTCTTCAGGGTTTCAACGGCGTCGCAATGGGTGTTTTCCATGGCTTCTCCTCCAGCGCCTTCATGACTTCCACGGAAGATCATAGCATAGTTGCAATTCAGGTGCAAACAATCCAACCATCCAACTTTGGCCCCATTTTGGTTTTTCCGATCAACGGACATTTCATCGCGGTCTAAAAGAAAAATGGATATTGACAATGGCAAGGAGACGGCTCATATCTCACAATTATGAGACGCAGCCGGTCGGCAAGGGTCGATGACGGGTATTTGTCAAGGAAAGGTCCGCGGCGCATTGCTGGTTTGTGTTGAGCAAGGACTATGGAAAATGCGAATCCTACAGGAATAGATATCGGTTCGACCACCGTCAAATTGGTCATCTGTGATCCGCGGGGAAACGTTGTCTTTTCACGTTACCGCCGCCATCATGCCCTGACCGTGGACACGGTACGGTCGCTGTTGACGGAGGCGCGTCAGACGCTGGGCGATTGCCTTGTGGATCCGGCCTTTACCGGTTCGGCCGGCATGGGTGTGGCCGAACATTATGGTTTCCCGTTCATTCAGGAAGTCGTTGCATCCGCCAAACTGATCCGTCGGCGGTGGCCGGATGTGCGAACCTTGATTGAAATCGGGGGAGAAGATTCCAAGATCGCCTTCTTCGACGATGAGTTCCAGCCCGACATCCGTATGAACGGGAGCTGTGCGGGCGGCACGGGGGCCTTCATCGAACAGATGGCGATCCTGCTCGATGTTCCGCTGGACGCCTTCGACGGACTGGCCGGAAACAGCAGGACGCTTTATCCCATTGCCTCGCGCTGCGGGGTGTTTGCGAAAACCGACATTCAGGCGCTTCTGAGCAATCGAGTCTCCCGGGAAGAAATCGCCGCCTCGGTCTTTCATGCCATGGCTCTCCAGGTGATATCCACGCTGGCACGCGGCAGCGATGTTCGGAAAAGGGTCCTCTTCGCCGGTGGTCCGCTCACTTTTTTCCCGCGTTTGCGTGACGCTTTTGTTCGTCTGCTTCATCTCGATCCGGAAAAGGATATCGCGGCCTGCGGTCACCCGGAACGGATCGCCGCCGAAGGCGCCGCATGCCATCACGGGGACGCCGGAATCCGGCTCAGCCTGGGAAAATGGTTGAAGGTTCTCGAAGGCAATGCGCCGCATGGGCTAAAGGAGACCGGAAATAGGCTCCACCCGCTTTTCCGGGGCCGTGAGGAGTTCAACGCCTGGGAAGATCGCCACCAGCGCCATCGGGTACGAAAGATCGACATCGGTCTTTTGGATCGATCACGCTGCATCCTGGGAATCGATTCGGGTTCAACGACCACGAAGATTCTATTGATGGACGACGAAAATCGTGTGGCGTTCACGTGGTATGCGCTGAACGGCGGTGATGCGCTGGAAGCGGTGCGCAGGGGGATTGAAGCGCTGCGGGAAACCTGCCGGGAGAGAGGCGCATCGCCCCACATCGTTCGAACGGCCGTGACGGGGTACGGCGAGGATCTCATCCGGGCCGCGTTCGCCGTCGACGACGGCGTCGTCGAAACCATGGCCCACTATCGCGCGGCCCGTTTCTTTGCGCCGGACGTCTCTTTTGTCCTTGATATCGGCGGCCAGGACATGAAGGCGATCACCGTCCGTGATGGTTGCGTCTCCGATATCCAGATCAACGAGGCCTGCTCCTCGGGCTGTGGCTCCTTTATCGAAACCTTTGCCGGCTCACTCAATCTCGGGATGACCGAATTTTCCCGGATCGCCTGCGAGGCGGAAGAACCTTTCGATCTCGGTACGCGCTGTACCGTCTTCATGAATTCCCGCGTCAGACAAGCTCTTCGCGAGGGAGCCACGGTAGGTGAGATATCGGCGGGACTCGCCTATTCCGTGATCCGCAATTCCCTGTACAAGGTCCTGAAGCTGAAGGATCCGGCCGCTCTCGGGGAGAGAATCGTCGTCCAGGGGGGGACCTTTCGCAACCCCGCCGTTCTGCGCGCTTTTGAACTGCTGGTGGGAAGGGAGGTCATCCGTCCGGATATCTCCGAGATGATGGGGGCCTACGGCGCGGCCTTGACGGCGCTGCAGAACCATCGAGCCGAACCGGCGTCATTAACGGCTTTTGTCGGTCTCGACGGGACTGAGGCGACACGCAAAGCCACGAAAAAGAAATACGCCTGCACCGGTTGCGAGAACCGCTGTGCGGTGACCCGGATCAATTTCGGGGAAGGGCGTAATTATTTCACGGGCAATCGATGCGAACGCCATTTCGGCAACGGGGTGCGGGGCAACCGAGCAGGCGAAAACCTATTTACGGCCCGGATCAACCTCCTGTTTGATCGTCCGCTAAATCCGGACCGGCCGCCGATCCTGACCTTCGGCGTCCCACGCGTGCTGAACATGTATGAGAATTTCCCCTTCTGGTGCTCGCTTTTGACCCATTGCGGGTTTCGTGTGGTTCTGTCGTCGCCGTCCGGGATGGGACTGTTCGAAAAAGGGATCGGGACGGTGATGTCCGACAACATCTGTTTCCCGGGGAAGCTCGCTCATGGACACATTCTCGATCTGATTGAGAAAGGGGTGGATCGGATCTTCTATCCGATGGTGATTTTCGAGCGCATGGAGGGAACAAATGCCCAAAACAGCTTCAACTGCCCCGTGGTGACCGGTTACCCCGATGTCGTCCGCAGTGCGATCGATCCGGAGGGGCGATACGGCGTTCCGATCGACAGCCCGGCGGTCAGTTTCAAGGATACGGAGCTCCTCAAGAAACAGGTTTATCTCTATCTCAAATCCTTCGGGATCGGAAAAAAGAGAGTCGATGTTGCGGTGGAAAAGGGGATCGAGGCGCAGCGGGGGGTTTTACGGGAACTGCAAGAGCGGGCTGTCGAATTGATGGAGAAGGCTCGGGAGGAGAACCGTTTTGCCGTTGTCGTTTCCGGTCGACCGTATCACGCAGATCCGCTGATCAACCATGGCCTGCCGGAACTCCTTGCGGGGTTCGGTGTGGATGTTATTCCGGAGAGCGCGGTACCGCTTGCCGCGGATCTTTCGTTGAAACAGAGCAACATTCTGACCCAGTGGGCCTACACGAACCGGATTCTCTCCGTGGCCAAGGCGGTCGCCCATACCCCCCATCTTGAAATGCTGCAGATCACCTCCTTCGGGTGTGGTCTGGACGCGATTTGTGCAGATGAGGTACGGGAAATCCTGCAAAACGAGGGAAAGATGTACAGCTTGATCAAGATGGACGAGATCACCAACCTCGGGGCCGTCCGGATCCGCCTCCGTTCCATGCTGGATGCGATCCGGGAGCGTGCGGGCGCCGGGAAGCCCGAGCATCGGTCTGAACATTCCAATGATTCCTCCCCGGACAAGCCCGGGGAAAGGACGATCCTGATCCCGTGGTTTTCACCTCTCTATTCGCCGGTCATCCCGCCGGTCTTTGCCTCTTTCGGCTGCCGCGTGGAGCTTCTCACCCCCCAGGACCGTTCATCCGTGGACGTAGGCCTCCGGTTTGTGAACAATGATATGTGCTATCCCGCCGTCATCGTGATCGGCGACATCATCAAGGCCCTCCGGTCCGGAAGGTACGACCCGCGGAAGACAACGGTCCTCCTGTCCCAGACCTTCGGTCAGTGCCGCGCGTCCAACTATTTGCCGCTGACCCGAAAGGCGCTCGCGGCCGCGGGGTTCGGCGAGGTGCCGGTCGTTTCGCTCTCCGCGGAAGAGACACCCCCTCCGTCGATCTTTCCGATCGACCGGCGCACGCTGGTCAGGCGGCTGGCCCTGGCTCTCATCTTCAGCGATGCGCTGGCGCGGATCGCGTTGGCAACGGCGCCGCACGAGATTCTTGCCGGATCGACCATGACCCTTCAGCAGAGATACATCGCCGAAATCGGAAGGCTCGC
Source organism: Syntrophales bacterium (assembly GCA_028712015.1). Lineage (GTDB taxonomy): Bacteria > Desulfobacterota > Syntrophia > Syntrophales > UBA5619 > UBA5619. The sequence continues at coordinate 21,553 of JAQTRB010000001.1, read as the reverse complement.
CGGAGAAGGAGATTTCGGGGCGCTTCTGGAGCTTTTGCGGGAGGCCGTCCGCGATTTTAATGCGTTGCCCGTGGATGGAGGGCCGGTGCCGATCGTCGGGGTTCTGGGGGAAATTTTCGTCAAATACAACGCCTTTTCGAACAACAACATCGTGGAATGGCTCGTATCGCAGGGAATCGAAGTCGTCGTCCCCCCGCTGTTGAGCTTTTTCGAGCAGCGTTTCGTGAACGAGGAATTTGACCAGCGCGCCTATCTGAAGCGCTCCTTCCGAGATCTCCTGGTGAACCGTCTGCTGGAGCGCTATGTTCGTTTTTACCTGGCCCGTGTGGAACGGGTCATGAAAGATTTCCGTTATCACCGTCGACATTACGATCTCAAGAAACTTGCCGAGGAAACCACCCGGACGACCAGTCTGGCCAACCAGGCCGGGGAGGGGTGGTTGCTTCCCGCCGAGATGATCGCCATGCTCAAACAGGGTATCGGAAACATTATCTGTCTGCAGCCCTTTGGTTGCCTCGCCAACCATATTATCGGGAAAGGTGTTGAAAAGAAACTGAAATCCATGTACAACCGCCTCAACCTGCTCTTCCTCGACATGGATCCGGGGATGAGCGAGGTGAATATCCTCAATCGCCTCCATTTTATCGTCATGTCGGCGCGAGAAGGGGCAACACCAACCCGAAATCCAGAAAATTCCCGCGAGGTTCTTCAACAAGGCTGAGTTGGTTCATCAAAGGGTTTTACCGTCATGGCCAAAAAAATCGGCATTGCCCTGGGAAGCGGATCGGCCCGGGGATGGTCCCATATTGGCGTAATCCGAAGCCTGCTGGAGGCGGGCGTCAAGATTGATATCGTCTGCGGGACATCAATCGGCGCACTCGTTGCGGGTTCCTTTGCCGCCGGCTTTCTCGACCCTCTGGACCGCTGGGCGCGACGGCTGAGCTGGTCCTACATCATCGGCTTCATGGACGTCATGATCCCGAGGTCGGGGTTGATCGAAGGCGAGCGGATGACGGCCTATTTCCGACAGAACATGGCCGACCCGGAAATCGAAGAGCTCGCGCTCCCCTTCGCGGCCGTCGCCACCGACCTGAAGACCGGAAGGGAGATTTGGCTGCGAGACGGATCGCTGATGGATGCCATTCGGGCAAGCATCTCTCTCCCCGGAATCTTTACCCCCTGTCAGCGGAACGGCCAGTGGCTTGTGGACGGTGGTCTTGTCAATCCCGTTCCCGTGTCGCTGTGTCGATCGATGGGCGCCGACCTCGTCATTGCCGTCAATCTCAATTCCGACATCATGGGGAAATCCCGGATCAGTCGGATGGTCGATCCGCCGATCGGCGTCCGGAACGGCGACAATCCCAAGACGATAAGCAAATGGACCGCTTTTCTGAATCAGACGGTGCAGCAGGGGAATCTCACTCTTTTCCGGCACCTCTTTCAGGAACAGCCGGAGCGCGTTCCATCGGTGTTCGATGTCGTGGCGACCTCCGTCAAGATCATGCAGGACCGGATCACCCGTGAGCGCCTTGCCTCCGATCCCCCGGACATCCTCGTCAAGCCTAAACTCGCCCATATCGGCCTGATGGAGTTCAATCGGGCCGAGGAATCCATCGAAGAGGGGAAACGGGCGATGGACCTGATGCTGCCGATGCTTCGCGATCTTCTGGAATGAATTTCGTTGCCGCGGGCAGCGAAGCGGCTTCATTGGGGAAATCCGTCCGAATCTTCCTTTCCGGGAGACCGCCCATCCTGTCGAAGATCAAGCGAAGGATGGGGCATGACCGCTCAACTGGCCGCAGGCGGCGAGAATGTCCCGGCCGTGGCTGGCTCGCAGGATGGCCGTGTAATGGCGGTCGAGCAGGATCTGCTGAAACGCTGAAATCGCCTCGGGCGCCGGTGTCCGATAGTCGGAGCCGGGAAACTCGTTGAAGGCGATCAGATTCAATTTGCAGTGGAGTCCCCGGAGAAGCCGCGCAAGCTTCTCCGCGTCCGCCGGCGAGTCGTTCAAGCCGGCCATGAGGATGTATTCGAAGGTCAGCATTCGCCGACCCGGCATGGGATAGTCTCGACAGGCCCTGATCAGCTCTTCCAACGGGTATTTTCGGTTCACGGGCATCAGCACATCCCGCCGTTCGTTGTCCGGGGCGTTCAAAGAAATGGCGAGGTTGACGCAGACCTCTTTCCCCAGTTGCGCGATCTTCGGGGCGAGCCCGCAGGTTGAAACCGTGATCTTCCGGCTGGAGAAGCCGAGCCCGAAATCGGAGGTGAGAATTCGGATCGCCTTTACGGTGTGATTGTAGTTCGCAAGCGGTTCCCCCATCCCCATCAAAACGATGTTTTTGATCTGCGGCCCTTCCGGCGTATGGCGGCGGAGCATCGTCACCTGTCCGGTAATTTCGGAGGGCTGGAGATTGCGCTTCAGTCCCTGCCTTCCGGTCAGGCAGAAACGGCATTCCATCGCACAGCCGGCCTGGGTCGAGATGCAGGCGGTCCAGTGATTCCGGCCGGGAATGAGGACGCTTTCGATGAATAGCCCGTCTTCGAGGGAAAAAAGGAGCTTCTTGGTCCCGTCCTGCGACACCAGAATCCTGTCGATTGCGGGTTCGACGATTCGGGTGATTCCCTCCATCCGGGAGCGAAAATCACGGGCAAGCGTCGTCATCTCCGCAAAGGTCGTCGCTCCACCCGCATAAAGCCACTTCATGATCTGCCGTGCGCGGTACTTCTCCTTGCCGAGTCCGACGATCAGGGCTTCCAATTCTTCCAGAGACAAGTCCCGAATGTTGGGTTTGGTCGTCACGGCATCATCCGCTTCCGGTCCTCTTGCGGGGAAACGAACGGAAGATTTTGTACGGGGGGACTATAGGCCGTCATGGGTTCCCTTCAGGCGGACGGCCCGGAAGAAGCGCTTTTTGTAATAGGGGGTGTTGAGATTGTCCACCCGGACGCCCTTTTTCCGCGATGCGGCGTGGACGAATTGATTGTTGCCGATATAGATACCGACGTGACCGACCGGCCTTCTCGTATTGAAGAAGATGAGATCCCCCTCGGCCAGCTCATCCCGGGCGACGCGCATCCCGAGATGGGACTGATCGAAGGCCGTTCGGGGAAGCTCGACATTGAAGATTTGATAGATTTTCTTGACGAAGCCGGAGCAATCGATTCCGTTGACCGAATAGCCTCCGAGACGGTAGGGAGCGCCGAGGAAACCCAACGCGACCTTGACGAGCAATTTCTGCTCGTCGGGATGGTTCCAATTTCCGAGGAGCGCCGTACGTTCCTGTTTGCGCCTTTCGATTTCCGCCCATGCCTCTTCCGGGGTGAAAAGGTTATCGACATCTTCCTCCTCTTCGTCCTCGATCTGCGGCCTGATTTCACGATTCGCGTATTCAAGGGGCGCCGGCGCCGCGATCTCGTCATTCGGTTTTTCCGTCAAGACGAGTTCCTGCCCGACCTTCAGTTTGTTTCCGCGCATCCGGTTGAGCTTCCGAAGCTCACGAACGGATACGCCTGCCCTTCTGGCGATGCCGAAGAGCGAGTCTCCCTTTTTGATCACATATTTCTTCCCCTGAGGAATGGAAGAGGGGGTACTCTTTGCCGTTTTGTCGATTTTGTTGGAGGGGATGATGAGAATTTGATTCACCCGGAGCAGACTGCCCGCCGAAGCATTGGCCGCTTTCAGGGCCTTGACGGTCATTCCCGTCTTCGCGGCGATTCGGGTCAGGGTGTCGCCGCGCTTCACCGCATAGGTCCCGTTCGCGATGGCTGTTCCGCCAAGGGCTGTAAACACGAACAGGACACACAATCCCATCCATGGAAACATTCGCTGTCTCATCATGAAGCACCTCCTCATTGAAATTCGGGGGCCTCCCCACACCGGTTGTGGTACCCGGATTCCGCGGTTACATTACAAGCGGAGTTCGACAATGGTCGTATCTTTTAGCGGAAATTTCGCCGGAAGTCAAACTCAAAAAGGCAAAGCGGAAGACGCCGGATTCAGCCTATTAAGAAAGTCTACTGGCTGATCGGGAAATTTATTGACAACCATGATATTTTTGTATACGGATTTAGCCGCTGGTCGCCGGACGGGCGTTTCAAAAAAAGGAGGAGACATGTCGAGCAACGAAGAGATCGTCGGCACTTTGGTGGCCAAGGCACGTGCCGCACAGAAACTGGTGGAAAATTATACGCAGGAGCAGATCGACGAGGTGGCCCTCTCGGTGGCATGGCAGGTATACAAGGACGACAACATTGCCGCCTGCGCGAAAATCGCCGTGGAAGAGACCGGCATGGGCGTCTATGAGGACAAACTCACCAAACACAAGGTCAAGGTCCTTGGGGTCTGCCGCGATATCAAGCAGGCGAAAACGGTGGGGGTGATCGAACGGGACGAAGCCCGTGGGCTGACGAAATACGCGAAGCCGGTAGGGATCATCGGGGCGCTGACGCCCGTGACGAATCCCACCGCAACGGCGGCCAGCAACGGCACGGGGATCCTGAAAGGACGTAACGCCGTCATTTTTGCCCCCCATCCGGCGGCGAAGCGGTCCTGCCGGGTGGTTTGCGAATTCATGCGGGAGGGACTGCGCAAGGTCGGCGCCCCGGTGGATTTGATTCAATATATCGAGGAGCCCAGCGTACCGATGAGCCAGGAGTTGATGCGGCAGGTGGACCTGGTGGTGGCGACCGGCGGCGCCGTGATGGTCAAGGCCGCCTATTCCAGCGGAAAGCCCGCCTATGGCGTCGGCGCCGGCAACCCGGTCATCATTATCGCCGAAGATGCCGACTTGGCGGATGCGGCCCAGAAGATCCGGATCAGTAAAACGTTCGACAATGCAACCTCGTGCAGTTCCGATAATTCGTTGCTGATCCAGGAGGGCGTTTTCGACCGGATGGTGGCGGAGCTCAAAAAACAGGGCGGATACCTCTGCAATGAGGAAGAAAAGCAAAAACTGGAGAGCTGGATGTGGGTCGCGAGCTCAAAAACAGGTCATGTTGCCCTCAATTCCAAGATTATCGCCGTATCGGCCCGTCGCATCGCCGAAGACGCCGGGCTCGCCGTTCCCGAGGGCACCAAAATGCTCATGGTCATCGGGGAAAAACCCGGCGAGGAGCGATTCAGCGGCGAGAAACTATCCCCCGTCATGGCCCTGTGGCGTTACCAGACGATCGACGATGCCATAGAGCTCATCGCGACACTCCACAACTATGCGGGGCTGGGACACTCCTGCGGCATCTATTCCTTCAATTCCGACTATATCCGGAAGGTGGCGACTGCCGCCAAAGTCAGCCGCATTCTGGTCCGTCAGGCCCATGCGCCGTCCGCCGGGGGCCATTTCCACAACGGCATGCCCTCCACGGTCACGCTGGGATGCGGCACCTGGGGCGGCAACATCACGAGCGAAAATATCCACTGGAAGCATTTTATCAATGTGACATGGGTCTCCGAACCGCTGCCGGTGGTGAAGCCGACCGAAGATGAAATCTGGGGCCCGCTCTGGGCGAAATATGGTCGCTAGCCCGCGGTTTTCGGCCAAATTCCCCTGAGAATTTCGTCCGCGGTATATTTGTGAAGTGGGGGGAAGTGTGGACGGTGGTAAAACAAGAAAGGCAAAAATCGAGGTCAGAAATCTGACGAAGCGATTCGGGGATCTGCTGGTCCTTGATCAGATATCCTTCGATGTGGGAGAAGGCGAATTTCTAAGCATTGTCGGGCCCACGGGCTGCGGCAAGACCACATTTCTCAATACACTCTCCAAACTGATTCCATCCACGGCGGGAGACATCTTCATCGATGGCGAAGTTGCCGATCCCAAGAAACATCATCTCTCCTTCGTTTTCCAGGAACCGACCTGCCTGCCCTGGCGCACCGTGCGCGAGAACGTGGCCTACGGGATGGAGGTCAAGCGGGTTCCGAAGGCGGAAATGGAGAAGAAGCTGAATCAGATCATGAGCCTGGTGGGCTTGGCCGACTGCGCCGATCTTTATCCCAACCAGATCTCGGCCAGCATGCTGCAGAGGATCGCCGTGGCCCGGGCCTTTGCCGTCAATCCGGATCTGCTCTTGATGGATGAGCCCTATGGCCAGTTGGACGTGAAGCTTCGCTACTATCTGGAGGATGAACTGGTGCGCCTGTGGGAGCAGCTCAAGAGCACGGTGATCTTTGTGACCCACAATATCGAAGAGGCGGTCTACGTGTCGGAGCGCATCCTCATTCTGAGCAACAAGCCCGCCAAGGTCAAGGCCGAAGTCAAGGTCGATCTGCCCCGTCCCCGGAGTCTTATCGATCCCCGCCTTGTGGAGATCCGCAAGGAGGTGACGGAACTGATCCGCTGGTGGTAGCGGCGGGTCTCAATGAACAGAGACGTCCCGGCTCTGTCTGCATCGGGACAACGCGTTTCGGGGGTACAGGCAGGGGCCTGTCCGGGAGGAGACCATCAAAAACAGAAAGGAGTGGACGGTATGAGGAAGCTCAAAGTTGCAGGCATTGTATTGTTGGCGTTGGCGTTTTTCGTCGGCGGGGCCAGCGCGGCTTTCGCGCAGCAGAAACTCTTCGAACTCAACACCAGCTGGCAGCCGGAGCATGAGACCTTCGTGGTCTGGTATGCCAAGCAGAAGGGTTGGGACAAGGAAGAGGGGCTGGACATCAAGATGCACTACTTCGACTCCGGCATGGCGCAATGGGAAGCGCTGCCTGCCGGACAGTGGGTCCTGGGCGGGCAGGGCGGCGTGCCGATGGTGGTGGGCGCCCTCCGTCACGGAGCCTATCTGATCGCCCTCGGCAATGACGAGTCCATCACGAATGTCGTCATGGTTCGGCCCGACAGCCCGATCCTGAAGGTTAAGGGCTGGAACAAGAAACACCCCGAACTCTACGGCAATCCCGATTTGATCAAAGGCAAGACGATCCTGGTCACGACGGTTTCATCGGGCCATTACGCCATGAGCCTCTGGCTCAAGGCATTCGGGCTCAAGGACGGCGACGTGGTGGTCAAGAACATGGACCAGGCCCAGGCCGTGGCGGCCTTTGATTCGGGCGTCGGCGACATCGTCGTCCTCTGGGCGCCCCATATGTTCACGGGCATGGGGAAGGGATGGAAGGTGGCCGGCGACGTGAAAACCGCCGGCGCTGCCCTGCCCATCATCCTGATGGGCGACAAGAAATTCTGCGACAAAAACCCGGAAATTGTCGCCAAGTTTTTGAGGATGTACATGCGGGGAATCAACCTGATCAAAAAGGAAGGTATCAAGCTGTTGCCCGAATACAAGCGCTTCTACAAGGAATGGGCCGGTATGGACCTGAAAGACGACATGCTGAAGAACGATTTCGAGTGGCATCCGGTTTTCACGTATGAGGAACAGTTGAAGCTGTTCAAGAAACCGGCAAAGGGGGACAGCACGGTCGAGTCTTGGCAGCGAACCATCACCGAGGTGTTCACGACACTGGGGCGGTTCAAGCCGGAGGAAAGGGACAAGGCGCTCAAGACCCCCTACATCACGGACAAATTCCTCAAAATGGTCAAACAGCCCATTCCCTAGGGCGCGGATGGCGGGTTCTGATCCGTTGCGACGGGACGAGGATGCTGCCCATTTCGGGGACCGGCCCGGGGAAAAGGCCGGTTCCCGAAATGGGCCCTGCGCTCATAAGGTGTGCGGCCGTCTGAGACATGATGATTTTCCTGTATCCGTCTCGTGGAAAACGATGCAAAGCATGAAGATCCCTTTTCCACGTCAGATCGATTTTAAACTGTTTTTCTCCCGCGCCGGGAGAACATTCGGAGGTGATCCATGGCCTATGAGCAAGTCAAAGTCAAGACGCCCCTGATCCTGAGGCTGCTTCCCGTCCTGAGCGTCCTTGCCTTCTTCGGCGCGTGGCAGATGGTTGTGGATCGGGAGATCGTCCCGTCGACGATGCTCGCCTCGCCGATCCAGATTTTTCAGCTTTTTTTGGTGAAGTGGACGGAGGTGAATCCTGACGGCGCCCTGCTTTCGCAGCATATTTGGACCAGCGTCCAGGAGGCTTTCGCCGGCTATCTGCTTGCCCTGCTTGTGGGGATACCGCTGGGTTTGGCCATGGGCTGGTTTGTCGTCGTCGAAGGCCTGGGCCGTCCGATTTTCGAAATGATCCGCCCCATTCCTCCCGTTGCCTGGATCCCCCTGGTCATCTTCTGGTTCGGCATCGGCATCAGCGGCAAGATCTTCATCATCTGGATTGGAGGCATCGTACCCTGCGTGATCAATTCGTATGAAGGGGTCCGCATGACGAACCCCACGCTGGTCCAGATGGCCAGGACATACGGCGCCACGGACTGGCAGATCTTCAAGCAGATCTGCATTCCCTCGGCCCTGCCCATGGTCTTCGGGGCACTGCAGATTGCCCTTGCCCTTTGCTGGACCAACCTGGTCGCGGCCGAACTGCTGGCCGCGGACCGGGGGCTCGGTTTTCTCATCACGATGGGGAGGAAACTCGCCCTGCCCGACATGGTCCTGCTGGGAATGATCATGATCGGTCTCACCGGCGTCGTGATCGGGATCATCATCAACTATTTTGAGAAGAAGCTGCTGGCCGGGATTAGGAGGTAGCGTCACGTGGTCGATATTGCCAACGAAATACAGCAGCAGGTTCGGGAACGAAAACCTCTGACCCCGGCCGCGATGCTCAAGAACCGCTGGTTCCTCTACGGCGTTTCGCTGATGTTCTTTTTCGTCGTCTGGGACAGCTCGGCCCGCATGTTCGCCAGTGGTCTGCCCCGGCCCCATGAAGTGGTCCTCCAGCTTTGGCGCATGCTCTTCGATCCGCTCGCGGGGAAGTCGCTCCTGGGTCATGTCTGGGCCAGTACCCAGCGGATCCTCATCGGCTTCACCATCGCCACGCTGGTGGCGGTGCCGCTGGGACTGATGATGGCGCTCAACCGTTATGTCAACGCCATTGTGAAGCCGCTCTTCGACCTTCTCAAACCGATGCCGCCGCTGGCCTGGATCTCCATCGCGATCCTCTGGTTCGGCATCGGCGAGACCTCGAAGGTATTCATCATCATCATCGGCACATTCGTGCCCTGTCTGCTGGACGCCTATAACGGCGTTCGGCTGGTGGAGCCCGAGCTGTACGACGTGGTCCGCATGTTGGGCGGAAACCGCCGCGACGAGATCGTCCAGGTATGCTTTCCCGCGGCTTTCCCCGCCATTTTCGCGGGGCTGCAGATCGCATTGAGCATCGCCTGGAGCTGCGTTCTTGCCGCCGAACTGGTCAGCGCCCGCTCCGGTCTGGGGTTCATCATCATCCTGGGTATGAACCTCTCACGACCGGCCATGATCGTGGGAGGCATGGTTGTCATTGCGCTCGTTTCCTGGGGAATGAGCCAACTCGTCTCGGTTCTGGAGCGGTTCGTCTGCCCCTGGAAGCGGGAGATCGACAGCCCGTAGGAGATGGGCGCCGGCCCGGACCGGAGCCTCGGAACATTCAATTCTTTGTCGCAGGAGATCAGATTGAAAGACGAAACGCATCCCGGTCAGACCAAGATCGTGTGTGAAGACATCACCAAGATCTTCATCCAGAAGGGGAAGCAGCGGGTTCATGTGCTGGACCACATCAGCCTGGACGTGAAGGAGAACGAGTTTGTCGTGATCCTGGGGCCGGGCCAGTCGGGCAAGAGCACGCTGCTGCGCATCATCGCCGGCCTGGAAACGCCGACGGAAGGGCGCGTGCTCTTGGACGGCCGGGAGGTGGAAGGTCCGGGACCGGACCGGGGTCTGGTGTTCCAGGGCTACATGCTCTTCGCCTGGAAAACGGTCATGGGAAACGTGGAGATGGGTCCCAAACTGCGCGGCGTACCGAAGAACGAGCGGCGCGAAATTGCCGCCCATTACATCCATCTGGTCGGATTGGACGGCTTCGAGAACCACTATCCCCACCAGCTCAGCGGCGGAATGAAGCAGCGGGTGGGGATCGCCCGGGCTTATGCCAACAATCCCCAGGTCATGCTTCTGGATGAACCCTTCGGCCAGCTCGACGCCCAGACCCGCTATTTCATGGAGAAGGAGACCGCCCGCATCTGGGAAACCGAGAAGCGGACGATCCTCTTTGTGACCAACAATATCGATGAGGCGATCTATCTCGCGGACCGCATCGTCACCATGGTGGGCAAACTGCCGGGCCGGATGGACGTTGTCTACAATGTCGATCTGCCCCGGCCGCGGGAGCATACGGACATGGCGTTTCTCAAGCTCCGTCACGAAATCACCGAGGCCTCGGAGCTGACGCTGTAACAGGCCGCGGATCAACACCCGCCCGAGGGGGTTCCCCCACCTTTGCCGAGCAACGCGTCCCGGGATGGGGTTTGACATCAGGGCATATTTGAACGGCCTGGAAAAAGGCCTTTCCCCGCAGGTCATTTGGGAGAACGGCGCCCGGCGCCGTCGCTGGAAACAAGGAGGTTTGGAGTCATGAACGAAAGGGATTTGATGCGGAAAGACGTCGACGAATTGTTGAAACAGGACCGGGATTACCTCTGGCATCATCTGATGCAGCACAAGGTATTCCAGACGAGCGAGCCTCAGGTCATGGTGGAAGGCCGGGGCCTGATCCTGAAGGACATCCGGGGCCGGGAGTATCTGGACGCCACATCGGGCGGGGTCTGGTGCGTGAATGTCGGCTACGGACGGGATTCCATCGCCGACGCCGTCCGCGAGCAGTTGAAGACGATGCCCTACTATGCGGGCACGGCGGGAAACATCCCGACGATCCGGTTTGCCGGCAAGGTCATAGCGCTGATGCCCGGCCTGGGCAAGATTTTCTTTTCCAACAGCGGTTCGGAGGCGAACGAAAAGGCCTTCAAGATGGTCCGGCAGTACTTCCGTCTGAAATACAAGGGGAAGGACAAGTACAAGATCCTGTACCGCAACCGGGATTACCACGGGACCACGATGGCGGCGCTGAGCGCCGGCGGACAGCAGGAGCGGAAGGAAGGCTACGGCCCGTTCCTCGAGGGTTTTGCGGAGTTTCCGCACGCCTGCTGCTACCGGTGCGCGTTCGGAAGGACCTATCCGGGATGCGACATCGACTGCGCGATGGCCCTGGAGACCGCGATCCTGAAGGAGGGCCCGGACACGGTGGGGGGGGTCATCCTTGAGACGATTACGGCCGGCGGAGGCATTATTCCGCCGGTGAAGGAGTATTACCCGCTTCTGCAGAAAATCTGCCGGAAATATGAAGTCCTGATGATCCTGGACGAGGTGGTCTGCGGTTTCGGCCGGACGGGGAAGATGTTCGGCTATCAGCACTATGACGTTCAGCCCGACATGGTGACCCTGGCGAAGGGAATGGCCAGCGCCTATATGCCGCTGTCCGCCACGGTCGTCACGGAAGACGTTTTCAATGCGTTTGTCAATGATCCTGCCGACAAGATGGCCTATTTCAGGGACATCAGCACCTACGGCGGCTGCGCCGGCGCCTGCGCCGCGGCGCTGGAGAACGCCCGGATCATCGAAGAGGAACATCTCTGCGAAAACAGCCGGATCGTCGGGGAGTACCTGCTTGGCCGTCTGGAGGAGCTCCGGGCCTTTCCGATCGTAGGCGATGTGCGGGGCAGGGGGCTCTTTGCCGGCATTGAGTTTGTCGAGGACCGCAAAACGAAACAGCCGGTGTCGGAACCCTTCCTGATGAACATCGTAAAGGGAATCGCCGATCAGGGCGTCCTCGTGGGCCGGACCAATCGGAGCCTTCCCGGTCTGAACAACACCATTAATCTCGCCCCGGCGCTGGTGGCCACGAAGGGTGACATCGACCGGATCGTTTCAGCCATCCGGAGCGCCATCGACAAAGTGAGCGTTTAAGATGTCGTATTCCAGCGATCCTTCCGAGGGCAGGCCGCTGCAGCGCGAATCCTTAACCGCACGTTGCGTCCGGTTCTGCGATGGTATGGTGTTCAAAGGTACAGGGTTGACGGGATTGTTTTTTCCGAAGGCGTCAATGTTTTCTTGACAATGAAAATTGGTTTCGCTACGCTCCCCCCGCTCTCCCGCCAAGGGGCAACATCCTACTGCCCGGAAAATTGAAGAGGAGGTTTTCGTTTTGAGTGAAGAGTGCAAATTGATGACCATGAAGGAAGCCGTTTCTCGCTTTGTCCATCCCGGGATGCATCTCGGTTATGGTGGATTTTCCCTGTGTCGCAGTCCGATGGCCTTTTCCCATGAAGTGATCCGTCAGGGAATCGGCGATCTGCATATTTCCAGCGTGAATCCCTCCTATTCCGTGGATATCCTGATCGGCGCCGGGCTGGTCAAGTCCATCGAATCCGGCTGCGTGAACATGGAGCGTCTCGGATTGCCGAAAAACTTCTGCCGCAGCGTTCAGGAGGGGCGAATCCTCTCCGAAGACTATGAGCACGGGGCGATGACATTTCGCTACCTGGCCGGTTCCCTCGGTTTTCCCTTCATCCCGATGACATCCATGCTGGGTTCCGATATGCTCAAGTACCAGGTCCTGAAGGCAAAAAAGTTTGAAATGATGAATTGCCCCTTCACAAACCAGAAAGTGGTTCTCCTGCCCGCCTGCACTCCCGACCTCGCCGTCATCCACGTGCCCCGTTGCGACGAAAGCGGCAACTGCCAGATCGACGGATCCAGTTTTGCGGACGAGTATATCGCCAAGGCCGCCCGCCAGGTGATCCTGGTCACGGAACAATTGATTCCCAACGATGAGATCCGGCGCAATCCCGAGTCCACCATCATTCCGTTCTTCCGGGTGAACGCCATCGTCCACTGCCCGCGGGGCGCTTATCCGTCCTGCGTTCCCGGTTGCTATGACTATGACTATGAGGCGCTCCGGAATTACCAGAAGATTTCCAGCACACCGGAGAGTTTCAAGGCCTATCTGGACCGGTTCGTTTACGGCGTCGAGGATTTTACCGCCTATCTCGAAATCGCCGGAACGCCGCTGACGTACCGCCGGCTGGCCATCGATCCCCGGCTTGGTTATTCGAAATACACAACCAGCCTCGTCAGTCCCGCGATCGAGCTGCAGGAGAAGCCGCCCGGAGAATTCAACCTTCGGGAGCTCATGATCATCGCCGCCGCCCGCGAGTTGAAAGACCATGATATCGTCGTGGCGGGAACGGGTTTGCCCATGGCGGCAACGACCGTGGCCAAGCTGTCCCATGCGCCCCATTGCCACTATGTTGTTGAGACGGGAATCGGTGGTTTGAAGCCGGTCGATTCATCGCTGTCGGTTGCCGATCCGCGTTTGACCGGTATCGCGAAGCCCGCCTTTGTTACGGCGACGCTGGACGGTCTGGGCCACATCGTCCACCGGGGTTTCGCCGATGTCGGATTCCTGGGGGGGGCCCAGATCGATCAATACGGCAATCTGAATGCCACCTGCATCGGAAACTACCACAAACCCAAAAAACGTTTTCCGGGCAGCGGCGGCGCCAATGTCATCGCCTCCTGCGCAAAGCGGACCATGATTATCATGAAACATGAAAAGCGGCGTTTTCTGGAGCGGGTGGATTATATCACCAGCCCTGGATATCTCAATGGCGGAACATCGCGCGCCGACGCCGGATTGACCGGCGGCGGACCGGACAAGGTCATTACCGATATGGCGGTCCTCGGCTTCGATCCTCTGAGCAAACGGATGAAACTGGTCTCGGTTCATCCGGGAGTGACCGTCGATCAGGTTGTGGCGGCGACGGGATTCGATTTGATTGTTCCGGCGGATGTCGGGATGACGCCGCCTCCGACGGAAGTGGAGCTGGCGGCTTTGAGAGCCAACGTTTCGCCCGTATATTTTGCCGATTGATCGGCTGGAAGGCCGGTCGTCACATCCCGGCGGTCAAGGGCCCCTTTGAAAAAACGGCGGATTCGTTTCCGTAAATCGATGCCCTGGTTGAAGGGGTAGAAAATCAAATGGAGGAGGAAATGATGAAAAAGCGCATGCGGAAATACCTGGTAATGGTCATGGCGTTGACCTTTTCAGCGGCGATGCTGGCAGGTCCGGCCCTGAAGGAAGCGGCGGCTCAGGAGAAATACCCTTCCCGGGCGATTGAGTACATCGTCCCTTGGGGTCCCGGCGGCGGGGCGGACCAGCTTGCCCGCAAAAGCGGCGTCCTGCTGGAAAAGGTGCTGAATGTTCCATTTCCCGTGATCGATGTTCCCGGCGCCACCGGCGGCACGGGCATTACGAAACTCCTGGCTGCGCCGGCGGACGGCCAGTCCATTGCCGTCTACATTGCCGATTCCCATGCCGTGCTGGCGACCTCACCGGCCAGTTGGAAGATGACCGACATCATGCCGGTGGCACGGCTGATGCTGGGCCCGTCCTTCCTGTTCGTGGCGGAAAACAGCCGTTTCAAATCCTGGGCGGATTTCGAGAAGGAGGCCAAGGCAAAGCCGGGCACTCTCAAGGTGGCGACCCTGGGCTTCGGCAGCGTCGATGACATCACCCTGACTTTCTTGGAAAGCAAAGGGGTCAAGGTCATCCAGGTTCCCTACTCCAAACCCAGTGAGCGGTATGTATCGGTTCTCGGCACCCATGTGGACGCCCTTTACGAGCAGGCCGGTGACGTACGGCAGTACATTACGGGCAAGCAGATCAAACCCATCGTCGTCTTCGGTTCCCAGCGCTTCCCGGCCTTCAAGGATGTTCCCTGCTCCAAGGAACTCGGCTATGATATCGGCCTGCCCCAGTTCCGGGCCATTATTGCCAAGGCGGGGACGGACCCGAAGAAGATCAAGGTCCTCTCGGATGCCTTCGGCAAGGTGGCGGCGACCCCGGAGTTCAAGGCTTTCCTCGAGGAACAGTATGCGACGGCGGACAGCTTCATGAACCATGAGGAGTGCACCAAGTTCATCCTTTCCGAACTGGATTCGATGAAAAAAACCTGGGGCGCCAAGAAAAAGTAACGACCTTTTTTCATTTCGGCTCGGTCTGTCTCCCGGTTCGGACCGGGAGGCAGACATTCCTGTGGAGGTTATTGCGGATCATGGCCATGGAAAAAATCAAACGGATCTTTCCCTACGCCGTTGTTCTTCTCATCAGCGTATATTTCTACGTTCTCGCCGGCCGGTTCGGATTTGGCGCCAAAGCGGGGAATCTGGGCCCGGACTTCTGGCCGAAGCTTCTCCTCGGTCTGACCATGGCGGTCTGTCTGTATGAAATCGCCAAAATCATGCTGTTTCATCGAGGCAAGGCATTGGAAAATGATGCCGGCAAGGAAAAGACGGAAACGCCAAAGCGATATACCGGTCTCCTCATCATCGGGACCCTCATGACCATTGCCTATGTATACTTCGTGAGCATCCTGGGATTCATCCTCTGCACGTTTCTCTATCTTCTCCTCTTCATGATTGTTGGCCGCTACCGCAAGGTCTGGGTGATTGCGGCCAACAGCGTCCTCGGAACGGTTTTGTTTGTCGTGATCTTTATGAAGGCGGTCTATGTTTCCCTCCCCCTCGGGCAGGGGATGTTCCAGCAATTCTCCCTGCTGGTCTTGAAAATGCTCGGCATCCGGTAACGTAAGGAGTTGCTATGTTGGATATTCTCAGCCACCTCGGCGTCGGTTTCCTGAATTGTTTCCAACCGGTCAACCTGATTTTTCTTGTCGTGGGGATTGTTGTGGGTCTTCTGGTCGGCGTCCTGCCGGGACTGACCCTCGTCATGGGCGTCATTCTGGTCCTCCCCTTCACCTATGCCATGGACGTGACGCCCGCCATCGTCCTGCTGACGGCCATGTATGTTTCCGGCACCTACGGGGGCGCCCCCACATCCATTCTCTTCCGGATTCCCGGCGAACCCATCCATGTCCCGCTCCTCTGGGACGGCTATGCCATGGCGAAGCAGGGTCAGGCAGCCAAGGCCCTGGGCTGGACCATCTGCGCGGCACTGATCGGCGGACTCGTTTCGTGCGTGATCATGGTGACCCTGTCGGAACCGGTCGCCAAGTTTGCCCTGACCTTTTCCACACCCGAATATTTTGCCATCGTCCTCTTCGGCCTGACGAGCGTCGTTTCCCTCGGCGGCGGGTCCCTGACGAATGCCCTCATCAGTCTCTTTTTCGGGCTTATCATTGCCACCGTGGGCGTGGATGCGACGTACGGTACGCCCCGTTTCGCTTTCGGTTCTCCCATCCTGATGGACGGTATTGAATTTCTCACCGTCATGGTGGGCGCCTACGGCGTGGGCGAGGTCTTGACGCGACTGGGCGAAGGCTTCACAACCGTTCCCGTGGAAACCGTGGGCGCCATGAAGACCAGGATGCCCTCCCTCAAAGAGGCCTGGGGGATCGGAACGACCTTTTGCCGAAGCTCCATACTCGGTACGATTATCGGTATCGTTCCCGGCGCCGGGGCCACCATCGCCTCTTTTGTCACCTATGGCGTGGAGGCTCAGTACGGAAAACGAAAGGAACAAATGGGCAGTGGGATCCCCGAGGGGATCGTCGCGCCCCAGGCGGCGGCCACCGCCTCCGTCGGCGGCGCCCTGATCCCCCTGTTGACCCTGGGCATTCCGGGGAGCGGCGCTACGGCCGTTATTCTCGGGGCCTTTCTCCTCCACGGGATCCAACCGGGTCCGCAGATATTCATCACCTCCACCGGGATGGTCTACACCGTCTTCGCCTCGATGTTCCTGGGGATCATCCTCATGAGCATCGTCGGATACATCGCCATCAAACCGCTCGTGAAGATCCTCGATTTTCCCGAATCGGTGGTTTCAACATTTATCATGCTCCTCTGCTTTATCGGCGCCTTCTCCATCCGGAACAGCATCTCCGATCTCTGGCTTATGGTGGCCTTCGGCGTCGTGGGGTATATCTTCGAAAAGATTAAATTTCCGATCGCACCGATGGTTCTGGGAACGATCCTGGGACCGCTGGCGGAGAGTTCCTTCATGACGACGATGATCAGTTTCCAGAACGACTGGACCATCTTTTTCCGCCGGCCCATCAGCGGGATCATCATGGCCCTGACGATCATCGCCCTTTTTTTGCCCCTGTTGAGAAAATTCCGCGAGATCAGGCACGACAAACAAGTGACGTGAGCTTTCATCCAGCGATACGGTTGAGGGCAAGAAATATCTGAACTGGGAACAACCCCAGCCCACCATCGAGGATCTGCAAAAGGAAATCGGCCGCCCGGGTATTTCCGACGACGTAATCCTGCTGCAGGATCTCTTTCCCGAAGAACGTGTGGAAGCCACGCGGGCCGCAGGATCCATTCAAATGCAATATCCGTGAGCAGACGAGCCGGTGATGGCTTCAATCCGGGAATTGACGGCGAGCAAGGAGGGGAAAGTGAAAGAGGTCGCAATCGTCAGTGGGGTCAGGACACCCATCGGGGCATACTGCGGCATGTTCCGGGATGTCCCCGTGGAAAAACTGGCCGCCATCGTCTTGCAAGAGGCGGTGCGAAGGGCCCATATTGAACCGGATGAGATTGACGATGTCATCCTCGGGCACTCTTTTGCCAATGGCGAAACTCCCAATCTGGCGCGGCTGGCGCTTCTGGAGGCAGGCTGGCCGGTTGAGATTCCCGGCTTCACGGTCGATCGGCGTTGCTGTTCCGGGCTCCAGTCGATATGGACGGCGGCCATGGAAATCCAAACCGGATATGCCGGTATCGTCGTTGCCGGAGGCGCCGAAAGCATGAGTCGCGGCGAGTTCTACATCCCCGGTGAGCTCATCAAATGGGGATTGGGAGGGGGCGCCGATCCGAAGTGGGGCTTTTCCCCCCGGCATCACGGCAGCCTTTCCCTGTGGGGACTTCCATTCTACGACAGGATCCAGCGCGGTCGTCCCCGGCACCAGCCCATCGACCGATTCGGCGAGCTCAATTCGATGATGACCTGGGCGGAGGCGGCGGCGCGGAAAGAAGGGATAGCTCGCGAGGAGGCCGATCAATGGGCATTGGACTCGCACCGCAAGGCAATCCAGGCCATGGACGCGGGCAAGTTTGCAGATGAAATCACTCCCGTGACGGTTAAAAAAAAGGGGGAGGAGCTCACCCTTGCCCGGGATGAAACGCCTCGCCGGGAGACGACACTGGAAAAACTGGCCAAGCTTCAAGCCGTTTATCCCGACGGGATATGCACGGCAGGGAATTCTTCCAGTGAGAACGACGGTGCGGCGGCACTGGTGATGACAACCCCGGAAATCGCTGAACGTCATGGTGTCAAACCGCTGGTTTATCTCAAATCCTTCGGCGTGGCCGGGGCGGATCCGACCTTGACCTATCCGGCGGTTTCCTCCGCCGTGAACAAGGCCCTTCAAAAGGCGGGATTGGCCATGGATTCGATCGATCTTATCGAGATCCAGGAGGCCTTTGCCGCCCAGACGCTGGCCGATGCAAAATTGATGGCGCTCAGCACCGCGGATCTGGAGCGAAAGGTCAATGTGAACGGATCGGGTATTTCCCTGGGCCACCCCATCGGCGCCACCGGGTCCATACGCCTCGTCACCCTGATCCATGAGATGATGCGGCGCGACGTCCGATACGGGCTCGTCACCATCTGTGGCGGCGGAGGACTCGGGATCTGCGCCATTGTGGAGAGGAGATAGAGGGCCGCGGTGAGAGAGAGGCCGAGCCAGGCGGAGATCGATATCAGGCAGTCTTGAGAGAAATGTTTCAAGTTTATTCTGTCAAGTTTATTCTTGACAAGACGTTTTGATAAAGATATCCCGTATACAAAATACAGATTGTCTCCGATCGGTCATGGAAAGAGACATGCAGACACTGATCAATAACCCCAATCTACGGGGTCAAACCTATAAAATGCTGAAGAGCATGATCATCACCCGGGAGATCCTGCCGGGGAAAAAAATAAGCGAGGAGACGCTGGCCCAGGTCATCGGCGTCAGCCGCACCCCCATTCGTGAGGCGCTTTTCAGGCTGGAAAACGAGGGCATCGTCAAGATCATTCCCCGTCGCGGCGCCTTTGTCATCCAACAATCGAAGGAAAATATCATCGAGATCCTCCAGATCCGCGAATTGCTGGAAGGTTTGGTGGTCCGTCTTGTTACGCCGCTTTTGGAGGAGTCCGACATCCGCGAACTCCGGTCCTGTCTGGACAAGCTTCGCGCTACCCCGGAACAGGAGCGTCATGTGATCGAATACACCGACTCCGAACTGGAATTTCATGATCTCTTGCTGAGAAAATGTCCGAATCAGATGCTCAAACAGATCATGGCAATGGTCAACGCGCGCCTCCAGATCATCCGGCTGAGAACCGTCGTTCTGCCCGGACGGGCGCAGAAAAGCTTGGACGAACATGCCGGAATCCTGGAGCGGATCGAGAAAGGGAAGGCTGCCGATGCGGAGTTGCTGATGAGGAAGCATGTCGTCAGCGTCCGGACCATGGCTTTGGAGCATATCGACGCAATGATCTGAGAATCGGGACGAGCTGAAAGGCGTTTATGGCTTGACATTGTGGGCGAGCCATCACGATCGGTGAGAGAAGTATGGAAAAGAAACTAAATCATTACAATCGGATATCCGCATTGTTTTTTCTTGGCGTGGGAATCTTTTTTTCTTTCTATGGACGAACCGTCGAAATTGGCGACTGGAGTGAGCCGGGTCCCGGTTTCATGCCTTTCTGGTCCGGCATTGTCTTGGCGGTGATGGCCGTTTTTCTGCTGCTGGGCAGCTTCAAGCGGAGAGAATGGCAGGCCATGCCGCCCTTCTTTCCGCTGGCCGATTCCTGGAAGCGAGTCGTTATGGCCTTTCTGGCCATGGTGGCCTATCTGCTTCTTTTCAAAATAATCGGATTTACGCTGATGACCTTTGTATTCATCGCTTTTTTGCTTAAAACCATTTTTCCCCAGAACTGGAAGCGCACCCTGATTACGGCCTGCGCAACTGCGATATTGGCCCGATTGCTCTTCATCAATTTCTTGGAAACCCAGCTTCCTCTGGGTTTCTTTGGATTTTAGGTGATTCATGGATTTGCTGACTCATATCGGCCTCGGTGCGCAGGTTCTCTTTACGCCGACGAACTTGTTCTTCTGCTTCATCGGTGTTTTGATGGGGACGCTGGTCGGTGTGCTTCCCGGTCTGGGGCCCACGGCGGCCATCGCCCTCCTCCTGCCCAGCACCTTTCACATTCCTCCGGTCACGGCGATCATCATGCTGGCCGGGATTTACTACGGAGCCATGTACGGGGGGTCGACCACCTCAATCCTGGTCAATATTCCCGGCGAGGCGGCCGCGGTGATCACCTGTCTCGACGGTTATCAGATGGCCCTCAAGGGGCGCGCGGGGCCAGCCCTGGGCATTGCCGCATTCGGCTCCTTCATTGCCGGAACGATTTCCATCCTCGGCTTGATGCTGGTGGCGCCCCCGTTGGCCAAGTTTGCGCTGGCCTTTGGACCTCCGGAATATTTTGCCCTGATGCTCCTGGGCATGATGGTGCTCATCTATCTGGCTGCGGGTTCCATGCTGAAGGCCCTGATGATGGGCGTCTTTGGCCTGCTGATCAGCACGATCGGGATGGACAGCATATCGGGCACCCAGCGGCTGACCTTCGGCATCCTCGAATTCAGCGATGGGGTGGGGCTGATCCCGGCGATCATGGGGCTCTTCGGCGTGGCCGAGGTTATCGTCAATCTCGAAGAGGGGATCACGCGGAGCGTTGTGACCACCAAAGTCCGGGATCTGCTGCCCAACCTTCAGGACTGGAGGAACTCAATTTTACCGATCCTGCGGGGATCGGTGCTCGGGTTCTTTATCGGCATTCTCCCCGGGCCGGCGCCGGTCATCTCCGCCTTCAGTTCCTACGCAATCGAGAAGAAACTCTCTAAATATCCGGAGCGGTTCGGCACCGGGGTCATCGAGGGGGTGGCCGGTCCGGAGGCGGCCAACAATGCCGCCACCGGCGGGGCCTTTATACCGCTGTTCACGCTGGGGATTCCGTGCAACTCGGTCATCGCGGTCCTGCTGGGGGCCTTCATGATCTACGGCATCCAGCCCGGGCCGATGATGATTACAAAATATCCCGACCTCTTCTGGGGGACCGTGATCAGCATGTATCTGGGGAATGCGATGCTCCTGGTTCTGAACCTACCGCTCATCGGCCTCTGGGTGCAGGTGCTGAAGGTTCCCTATCCGATCCTTTTCCCCATCATTTTGCTCTTCTGTCTCGTTGGGGTTTTCAGTCTGAATTACAGCTCCATGGAAGTGGCCATGATGATCGGCTTCGGTATTTTCGGATATCTGGCCCGAAAGTTTCAGTACGAAATGGCGCCTCTCGTCCTGGCCCTGGTTCTGGGACCGATGATGGAAAACAATCTTCGTCTTTCCCTGGTGATCTCCCAGGGTGATCCGATGATTTTTTTGACCCACCCGATCTCGGCCAGCCTGATGGCCGTGACTTTTGTTTTACTGGTTTCCCCCTTCATCCCCTGGATCGGCAGACGACGAAAGAAACTCCAGGAGAGGGTAGGGGGAGAAAATGTATGATTTCAAAAAAACTTGTTCAGAAAGGATGGTACCATGAAAAAGATCATATTTGCATGTTTGGCAGCGTTTTGTTTGCTGACTTTCAGTCCGGTCGTCGGCGCGG
>JAQTRB010000099.1 GCA_028712015.1 Syntrophales bacterium | reverse complement strand
CAAGGATAACCTGGCGGCAATCAGAAACTTCATATGATGGTGATACATGTCGTTGATGTTGGCGGCACTGAAAAAGCCCCTGTCCAATATAACCTTGATCTTCTCGTAGCCCAGGGTGTTCATGTCGGCCAACAGTTTTCTCAGTGTCTTCACATCGGGAATGTTTCCCGCCAGCTTCCGGTAATAGAAAGGCAAGCGAGATTCCTGCCCGAAAAGCAAGGCCAGATTGATCTGCTCCAGCGGCTCGTGATCTTTGTTGTTTCCGTAGCGGACCTGTCGGAGGCACTTTGAATAACTGGAGACGGACGTCGTGTCATAGGCTAGATACTCTCTCTCAGCACGCCGTTTCCCCTGAAGCCGGAAAAATCGTTGCCTGGCTTCCTCGGTAATGGATGCAAAGAGTTCGCTACTCCGCTGTGAGGAGATGCCAGCACCATGAGGATGCTGATGGATTGCAGCCCAACGGGGGAAGCGACTCAAAGGATTTCTATCCTCAAGAATCAGGTAATAGGCAACAGACAGGATCTGCCGATAACTCTCGGGAAAGCATGTCTTCAGATCTTCCATCACCCCCGTGTCCTCTCCGATATGATCAAACAGGTAGGTGGCGCCATAGAAACTCCGGGCTGCCCTGGAGATCGGAACAGGCCCTCGTTTGACTTTTTCCGTGACAATGGATTCTGCTTTCTTCCTGGTTGGAATGACCTCTTGGGTCTGGGGATCCAATCGCCCGATGCATTTGCGTTTTGCACGTGACTGTCGTTTATCTTTGTCCCAGTATGAAATCGATTCGTAGGCGTAGATGACCCCGGTTCGTTTGTTGGTCTGGTAGACAACTGCCGGCATAGGCGATCCCTCCTCTCGTTAC
Organism: Syntrophales bacterium; assembly: GCA_028712015.1. GTDB lineage: Bacteria > Desulfobacterota > Syntrophia > Syntrophales > UBA5619 > UBA5619. Next base: position 5,622 of record JAQTRB010000099.1, on the reverse strand, counting down.
AATATCTACATTGTAACGATGAATAATGCAAGAGGAAAATCACACTTATTGCCGTTCTCTTTAAGATTTTACGCCTTCTCTCGTTACACATTTTCGGGAACTCAGGTTTCAATAATTCGTTTGGCCTTGAGGAACTGCACACCTCGCAACTCGCCGGACTCATATCCCTTCTGCAAAACTTGCATGGCATCCTTGCTCTCTACGCCAGCTATATCCATTGCCACGGTAATCGGAATATTGCCGTTAGCCACCGCCCTGATCAATCCTTCTTCACCATTTTCCAGCAGATGCACGAATCCACCGACATACTGGTCGCTCATGCCAATTTTCTTTCCAATCTGAACGTTGGAGTAGCCGCGGGACTTGAGCTCGGTAATCATCAGGAAAAGCTCCAGCGGTTGATGCTGACGCCTGGCGATGTTCTCGACCAGACTCATGATCATGCACTCCTCTTCAGTAGCATCGATCGCGAAGGCGGGAATCGCCTCCTGCTTAAGAGCCATGAAGGCCTCAAGCCGGCCCTGGCCACACACCAGATAGAAGCGTTGCGGATTGGTATGGCGCCGAGGCGTAACGGTGATCGGCTTCTTGAGGCCCACCTCGGAAATATTGGCTACAATTGCGTTAAATTCCTTTTGATCTCGCGCCCGTGGATTTATGACATCGATCTGCCGGATGGGGATCATCTGAACTTCACTGGGGAATGACTTTTTCATGCCGCCCTCCTGAATATTGGCGCCCTACGGGCCATGGTGAAAAGAAAGTCCAACGAATCAAAACGGAAGGAATCCCAAAATGCGCCATTGTCCTTGGCAAGAAGCAGACTTTTTCTTTGGATATCTCCGGTGGGGAGGAGGTAAAAGTCCAGGATCTTCTCATTGGCCGCATCCATCCTGGCGACAATGGTGATATCGGGGTGAAGACTGGCATCAAAACGAACGCGCCAACGCAATGAACCGGCAGAGGTCGAGAGGCATCGCGCAATCACCAGAGAGGCATTGAATTCATGATTGATCGCCAGCAAGTCGGTTTTCTCGTCACGTTCCACGCAACCGCCTATCGCTTCGATGGCGGCGATAATCTGTTTGACCTCGCCTGGGTGCATTTCCCGAAGCCGCCTGTTGATTTCAAGGAAGGCATAATCCACGTCGGGTGTAAAGCCGAACAGTTTGTACGCGCGGATCAAGCTGCCGAACCGCGCTCTATATAGATTGCTGGAGGGGAGATGTTCGGCTTCATCGATGATCAAACCGGACAGGCAGCCCTTGCACTCATAAAGCCCCTTCAGCAGCTCCAGCAACTCCTCGTTGCTGAACCGCCGGTTGCGTTCCTGGATGATCCGCTGAGCGTCGTAAAAAAGTTTCGGATCTACAATGGCTTCAAATGCCTCGTTGGCCCTGATCCACATATCCGGGGCGTTGACGACGCGCTTTGACTTGAGCTTGAACGATTGGCGGTTGTAGACATTGTTGCCGATGTATTTTTCGTTGGTCAGAATCTGGTTCACCAGCCCCTTGGTCCAAAGGTGCGTCGTCTTCTCTTCCGCCTCCTGCTCCCTGAACTCGCGGGAGATTTCGGTCATGACGCCCCGATGATTGAGTTCCGAGACGATTTGCGATTCATTTTTCCCGAGGTTCACGAACTGATGGTAAATCCATCTTACAACCTCTACTTCGTCATCCGGGCCGGGAACGAGGATCACGCGGTCCGTCTGAAGGCTCTTCCGCTCGCCATGCCGGAGCATGCGCTGGGGAACCCCGGCCGCGTTAACCAGCATTCTCCGCAACCCGAAACCCGCCATGCCTCCCTGCCGATAACCCAACTGGATCAACCGGCATTGGCCGAGAAACACCTTCTTGGACAGTTCGCGGCTGTATTCGCCAGCCATGGCGCGTTTGACGCTCTTGATGATGACGGAGGGAATGGACCCGTCGTTGGAGAAGATTTCTGCGCAGTATTCGACGCGAATTTTGTGCTGCTTGCAGACGTACTCGTAATAGGCACTCTCGTCCGCGTCCTGAAAGCGGCCCCAACGGCTGACGTCGTAAACGAGGATGACCTCGAAATCGGCGGCCCCGGAGGTCACGTCGTCGAGCATCCGCTGCAGGGCCTGCCGCCCTTCCAGGTTGAGTCCGCTCTTTCCCTCATCGGCATAGGTGCGGACGATCACCATCCCGTGCTTCTCGGCAAACTCGTGGATCGCCGCCGATTGGTTGTCTGTGGAATACTGCTGATGTTCCGTGGACATACGAACATACTGGGCAGCGCGGATGAAAGGCAGCTTGATCTGATCGTCATACATGGCAACGCCACCATCAAGGATTCAGGGCATCCAGAAGGCGGAAGCGGAAAGCAAGAAGCGGAGCGAGAAGTGCAAGAAAATGAAGACGGAGCGGGACTTCCTTTTGCGCAAGCAGTATAATGAGCAATGGCCTGCTATGTCAATGGATATAATCGTGATTATGATGTAAAAGATGACAAGGCGGATCGGGCCGCGCGCAAGTCCCATGGGGGGCTTGGCGCAGAGCATTCAAGCAAGGAGTCGAGACATGACGGAGAGTCAGCCAGCCGCAGCAGAACGAGAGCCAACAGGACCTTTCTTCAAAAGCAGGCGGGAACTGACAGGCGTCGCCCGCAGCATAGCCCACAAGTTCGCCTTTTCCCTTGAGCACTACGCCTGGCTGGCCCGGCATCGCGGCATTCCCGCCGTCACCATGGATTTGCTGCAACCGCAGATTACGCCCGCACCTTTCGACATCGAACGGAACCGGATCCTGGCCAACCTGTGCCGGCAAAACTTGAATGAGTTGCTGAAGCGCCTGCGTCCACCGGCCCAAGTCCGATCGGCGCTGCTCACGGCGGAGTTCACGCTTCCCGACAGGCTGACCGACGACTCGGAGGATGCCATGGGGAGAACCACCGTGACCGTTGTCCTGACCGACGAACAGGGCAAGGAATGGGCGGGAACGCATGTGCTGGAAAGGACACTGGCTTGCGAGTGAATCATCCGTCCTACAGCGGCCAGGACTGCCAGACTTCCTAGATCACCTTCCACCAGGGCGCTGCCAAGACCTTGGGGGTCAGCCATTCAACCGCCGTCCCGTTGTGCAAGAGCAGCCCGGCGCGCGCATCGGCGCCGTACTCGTTCTGGAAGGCCAACAGATTCGCTGCGTCGCTGATCCGCGGACGGCTCGTGGATTTGATCTCAATGGGCAGCACCTTCCCTTCCGTTTCAATCACCAGGTCCACCTCCTCTCCCGCCATGGTCCGCCAGAAAAGGATCTCCGTGTTCCGGAGCCGCTCGCATTTCCAGGCCATCAGGTCGAGCAGAATCAGATTTTCCAGGTGCGCGCCGGTCGGCTCGTTCAAACCGGCCAGGTACATGGCTAAGCCCACGTCCCCCCAGTAGAGCTTGGGAGACTTGAGGAGCCGTTTCGTCCGGTTCACCGAATAGGCGGGCAAGCGGATCAGCAGATAGGAGATCTCCAGGAGGTTCAGGTAGCGGTGCACCGTGGGCTGCTTCAAGGACAGATCCCGGGCCATTTCCGTCTGATTGACCAACTGCCCGACGCGGAGGCAGGCCGCCCGCATGAGCCGCCGAAAATCAGGCAGGGCCGCGATCGAGGACACCATCTGCAGATCCCGCTCCAGGTAGGTGCGCACGTAGCCGTCGAACCAGACCATGCGGTCCGCAGCCTTGGCCATGTGCACCGCCGGCGTCGGGAATCCGCCGCGCAGGGCCAGCTTCTGCCAATCCTCCGGGCCAGCCGCATCCGCGCGGAGAAGGTCCGGCCACTGGCTATCATCCGCCGTCACCAGTTCCTCCCAAACTCCGCAACGGCCGAGGCCCAATTGCTCGCGCCGGGTCATGGGCCAGAGGGTCAGATAGCTGGCACGCCCGGCAAGCGATTCGGAAATGCCCTGCATCAGGAAGAGGTTGGCAGAGCCGGTGAGGAGGAAGCGGCCCGGCCGCCGATCCGTATCGATCGCCCGTTTCACGGCCAAAAGCAAATCAGGCTCCCGCTGCACCTCGTCGAGGGTCACGGGGACAGTGCCGCCCAATAAGGCGTCGGGATTCCGTCTCGCCAGATCCAGGACGTCGATGTCGTCCAAAGAATAGTAGGGTCGGTCTTCCGGGGGCTGCATCCTCGCCAGCGTGCTTTTGCCAGTCTGACGAGCCCCGGTCACCACCACGGCCGGCATGGCCCCCAGGCGTTGCTCCAGGGAAACCGTCATACAGCGGGGAAATGTTTTTTTATTCATGGCGTGAATTATATCCATTCACGAGGCGTTTGCAAGGAATTTTGACAAGGAGAAGGGCTGGATGCAGCAATTCCGCTTCGATTGTCAAGGAGGGGATTGACTTTTTCCACTACTTTACTTAGAATTAATCTATGAAAGTAGCGAAAGCAGATCCAATCATCCATGGCCTGCTGGTAGAAGAGCAGCGGCGGAGCCGGGAGATACTCCAGACTCTGCAAGTGAAAGTCGATAAGCTTCCCAAGGGCGCCCTCAATGTGCGGCGGAAACAGATCCACGGGAAGGAGTACCGCTACCATTACCTCGTCAAACGCGAAGGACAGAGGGTCGTCAATCAGCATGTGGCGGAACGGGACGTAACAGCGCTGCAGGAACAAATCGCAGAGCGGGAAAAATGCCGGGCAGAGATCAGGATTTACAAACAGCGCCTGGCCTATCTGGAAAGGCTTCTACGATGAACAATTTTGCATTGAGGAACCATGGCAGGCGGTTGCTGCTCATTCTCACGGCGCTGCTGATCCTCTGCGCCGCAGCCAGCCACGCCTCACCCATCCGCACCGTCACTGCCACCATTACCAGGATCACGGACGGCGATACTGTTCAAGCCGTCACTCCGGAAGGCACCAAGTTGAAGGTGCGTCTCTACGGCATCGATGCCCCCGAGACCGCTAAAGGGAAGATCCCAGGCGAGCCATTCGGCAATGACGCCCGAGACTACCTGGCCTCTCTGCTTAGCCAGAAGTCGGTCCGGGTGGAAATCCGCGATATCGACCGCTACCGCCGCATGGTCGCCATCCTCTGGCTCGGGGAAAGAAACGTAAACATGGAGATGATCAGTGCTGGTATGGCGGAAGCCTATGGAGAGTACCTGAAAAGCCCATATCGCAGCCCCTTCCTCCGGGCGGAGCAGCAAGCCAAGGCCCAAGGCAAAGGCATCTGGTCCCAGGGGAGCAGCTACGAGAGGCCCTCTCAGTTCAGGAGAAGGGTGGGGATGTGAGCAGTCCACTTCCAGGGAATTCAATACCTGCCTGAATAGGCGCTTGGTTGATTGGATGAAGGGAATATTGCGAGCCAAGGGCAATTTATGCGCTTTACAGTAACGTTATGTTGATAAAATTTAATGGATATGAGAGATTACAGCATACGATAAACGAAATTTGTGCGCTAACAATCAGGAGAGAAAAACATCTTGAACGAGCCAAGTTAACACATGCCATACTTAAAGATGTATCCTGATTGATAAGAACTTGCTTTCCTGTGGTTGAAGAATATCGGGAGGCTTCTTGTGTGTCAAGGAAAAGATGGCACAACCTGTTGTGGCGGGATGAAGTTGGCTGCTGGCTCCCGCAGGAAGGAAACCCT
>JAQTRB010000098.1 GCA_028712015.1 Syntrophales bacterium | reverse complement strand
CGGAGAGCCAGATCGAGGCGCTGACCCGCTTCGGAATGAGGCTCGGCACCGCCTTCCAGATCACGGACGACACCCTCGACTATGTGGCCCAGGAGGAGGAGTTCGGCAAGGCGATCGGACAGGACCTCGGCGAGGGCAAACTGACGCTCCCCCTCATCCGGACCATGAGAAAGTGCACGCCGGAGGAAAAGGCTTTTATCCGAAAGGGGATCGAAAAGAAGGACGAAGAGGCGACCGCCGAAATCATGACCATCATGCAGCGCTACGACGGTATCCCCTACGCGCTGGGAAAGGCCAAGAACTGCATCGAAGAGGCACGGGGGGTTCTGGCCCCGTTTCCCGACTCGGAGGCCAAAACCGCGTTGCTGACGATCGCGGACTATATCATCGAAAGACGGCTGTGATTCTTCGTCAAAGCATCGGATCGGCCTCAATCGGCAGGGTGAGGATATTTCTCTCGCCTTCCCGCCGGTAACGGACGTCGGGAACCAGCTGCTTCACGAAGAATACCCCCAATCCGCCGATCTTTCTCTCCTCAATCCCGGCCCGCAGATCGGGATCCTGATGGGAAAGGGGATCGAACGGAATTCCTCGATCGGCGACTTCAACCAGCGCCCGGCCGCCGCCCTCGAGCCGGCAAGCGATCTCGACTTCGCCGTTCCGGCCCGCGTAGGCATAGCGGAAGATGTTCACGAGGATTTCCTCCATCGCCAGCTCGACCTCGCGGAGCCTCGCCTCTCCGATGCCCTGCGACGCCAGACAGAACCGCACGAAAGCCAGCGACGTTTGCAGGGATCCCATGGAGGCCGGAACCCGGATATACTCGGGAATTTGTTTCATTCAAACCTGACGGAGGGCTTCTTCCTCCGTATCGAAAATCTTGAATATCGAACCGAATCCGGAGATCTTGAAAACGTCCTTGACCGGACCCTGCAGCCCGGCGAAGATCATCTCCCCCCCCTTCGCCTTGAGTTGCTTCGCCGTGGACAGGATGCTCCTCAGCCCGGCGCTGCTGATATACTCGAGGCCCTTGAAATCAACCACCAGCGCATAATCCCCGCCTGCCATCAACGCGGCCAGACCTTTCTCGAACTCACCCGCCGTCAGCGCGTCGATCCTGCCCTTCACGGAAACCACAGAGGCGCTTCCTTCCTTTTTTACGGTAATCTCCATTTTTCCCCCCTTCACATCCTTCCCAACACGGTTGACACGGCACCTTCCAAACCACCCGTTCCGCTGCCGGCGATTTTGAATCGGCGGGAAACAGGACGATAAAACAACGCTGTCGCTTCATGGCATATTTTTGATGCGATGTCAAAATCAGATCCATTTTCACCGAAAATCGGGCCAAATGTCCGGAACGGAGAAGGATCATTCCGGAGGCGGAGGGATTCGGCAGATTTTCGTTGAATTTTGCATGGGCCTATGCGCATAACTACTGAAAATACATCCTCGGAAAGTGATTATGAAATCCCTGAAATGCGTCGCGACGATTTTTTTGGTTCTATCGGTCCTTTCCTCCGCCGAATTTGTGATGGCGGGCTCGCCGGAAGAATCCTTCCGAAAGAGCTTTCCCAAAATCCGCGCGGACGCCATCCGCCCCGCCGCCGTCCCGGGCCTCTACGAGGTGGTATCGGGCAGCCGGGTTCTCTACTACGCCCCCGGTCCCGAATGCCTTCTCTACGGTCCGATGATCAACCGGGAGGGGAAGAACTTGACGGAAGAGCGCGAACTGGACATCCTGGGCCAGGGATTGAAACGGGTCCCCCTGGAAAAGGCCGTCCGAATCGGCGACGGTCCCCATCAGGTAATCGAAATCACCGACCCGGACTGCACGTACTGCCGGAAGGCGTCGGCCTATCTCTCCGGAAGAAAAGAGGTGACCCGGCATATCTTTTTCTTCCCGCTGGCCATGCACCCCAATGCCGAGGCCAAGGTCCGGCACATTTTCTGCTCCGAGAACCCCGCCAAAGTCTATGAGGAGGCGATGGCCGGAAAATTGGACGACATGAAATTGACCCCCTGCAAGACGGCCGCGGCAGAGGATCTGCTCAAGGCCCACCGGGAGATCGGCGACCGTGTCGGGGTCACGGGAACGCCCCTCTTCCTGATCGACGGCCAGGTGGTCTTCGGGGCGGACATCCCGCGGATGGAAAAGATCCTGAGCGGCAAGAAATGACGGGGACAACGGCCATGCTGAACGAAGCCTATCTGGAGCGATACGCCGACGTGCTGCTCTGGGGCCTTCATACGGCCAGGCGCGGACGTTTCCGGAAAGGAAACGTGATCCTCGTCCAGTACGACCGGGCCGCTTTGCGGCTGGCGGAGATTCTCTACGACCGGATCATCGCCGCCGGCATGAACCCGCTTCAACGGATGGGGCTCACAACCGGCATGGAACGCTCCTTCTTCGGAAAGTCCGGTGAACGCCAGCTCGTTTTCCAGCCCCCGGGCGAAAGAGAACTCTATGGGAACCTCCACGGCCGGATCTACCTCCATGCCCCCGATTCCATGACCCACCTCCGGGAGATCGACCCGGCCCGGATCGGCAAGGCGCTGGTCGCCCGCAAGCCGCTCCGCGACATCCTGGAGCGACGGGAGCGGGAGGGATTCTACGGCTGGACCCTCTGCACGCTGCCGACGGCGGAACTCGCCCGACAGGCTCGGACAACGCCGGAACTCTACTCGGAACAGATCATTCGGGCCTGTTATCTGGATTGGGAGGACCCGGCCGGGAAATGGGAGGAGATCAGACGGGACGCCAATACCCTCAAGCGATGGCTGGAAAACCTGGATGCATCCTTTTTCCATGTCGAATCCGCCCAATGCGACCTTCGAATTACACCGGGGATGCAGCGGAAATGGGCGGGAATCTCCGGCCACAACATTCCGAGCTTCGAACTGTTCGTCTCCCCGGACTGGCGCGGCAGCGAGGGAACCTTTTACGCGAACCTCCCCTCCTTCCGGAGCGGTAATTATGTCGAGGGGGTAAGGTTGACCTTCGAACGGGGGAACGCCGTCCAGATCCATGCCGAGACGGGCGAGGCGTTCACCGTCCAACAACTCGGGATGGATCGGGGGGCGAAACGGATCGGCGAATTTGCGCTGACCGACCGGCGCTTCTCGCGGATCGACCGGTTCATGGCCGACACCCTGTTCGATGAAAACTTCGGCGGGGAGCATGGAAGCTGCCACATCGCCGTCGGGGCCTCCTACGCCGACACCTTCGCCGGCGATCCCGCCGCCATGAACGGCGCGCTGAAAAAAAGGCTGGGCTTCAACGAGTCGTCGCTCCACTGGGACCTGGTGAACACGGAGGACAAGACGGTCACCGCGCATCTCACCACCGGGAAAAGGGTCGTCATCTATGAAAACGGGCGTTTCCGGCACTGACGACCGGCCTGTCAAGGACGGATTCGAAAATCCTTGACCCTGACGGGGGGAAAAGGGTAAGAGACCGCCGTTTTCAATTCTGAGGGAGGATTCCGAATTTCATGAAAAAGCTTCTGTCCCGGAAGAGGCGTTTTCTGACCATCCTGCTGGCGCTGATCGGCATTGCCGTCACGGTCGCCTACGCCCTCTGCCTGGGCGCGTGCAGTTATTTGAAGGGCGATATCCTGGGGATCGACCTCAAATACGTCGGCATCTTCTACATGGCCGTCGTTCTGCTTCTCGCATGGTTCAGGAAACACGTTCTCTCGCTTCTGCTCCTGGGCTTCGGCGCGGGCGGAGAGATCTTCCTGGTCGGCTACCAGGTCCATACCGGCATCTACTGCCCCTATTGCCTCGCCTTCGGGGCAACGATCTTGCTGGCGTTTGCCGTGAATTTCGAGCGGACCCGGAAGGCCTTGGCCGCGCTGGCCGCCGCCGCGGGACTTCTCTTCTTTCTTCTGTTTTTCTCCGGTTCCACGACCCCCGTCTATGCCGCCGAGCCCGTCATGTCCGCCTTCGGCACGGGTCCCGTGGAGGTGCGCCTGTACACGGATTACTTCTGCGAACCCTGCGCGGCCGAGGAGGCGGAGGTCATCGCCCTCGTCGCCGAACTCGTCGGCAAGAACCGCGTCCGGATTCTCTTTATCGACACGCCGGTCCACCCGGAAACGGTCCTCTACGCCGATTATTTCCTCGCGGCGCTGAACGCCAGGAAAGATTTCCGGCAGGCGGTCGCGGCCCGGGGCGCCCTCTTCGAAGCCGCGGGCCAGAAAATCAAGGGGAAGGAGGCGCTGGAGGCTTTTTTGAAAGCAAAGGGGCTGGATATCCGGCCGTTCAACACGGCGCCGCTCTTCAAGATATTCGCCAACTACCTGAAAGAAGACAAAATCAACGCGACACCCACCTGCGTCATCATCGGTCCGACGGGGAAAAATATCCTGGTCGGGCAGGACAAGATCGCAAAGGGGCTTCGCAGCCTGCCCCGGTAGATCGGGAACAGACACGGGCAGGCAGCGGCAAGGCGCCGGCCGGAAGCCTGAAATTGAAAACGGAAGCATGGGAGTGGACCGTGATTTTGCATCCCTCTGAGCCGGAGAAACGACCCCCGGCGGGCAAGAACGATTTCGTAAGGACGTTTCTGTTCGGAACCGCCGGCATTCTGAAGAACGGGCAAGGTCTTCGCTCGACACTCCGGATGGACGACAAAACCCAGGGGTGGGTCGGAATTCCGCACGGGGGCGTCGCGATGGGCGCCATGGCCGATCTCGCCTTCGCCCTGATGGGAGAGGCCGACGACCCGTTCGGCCCGTATCCGTTCTCGATCGATTATCGCATGGGCGGCGCGAGCGCCCGTCTGGGCGACAAGCTTCAGATCGAGCTGACCGCAACGGAAGACGGGGCCGGAGGCGTCATGGTCAAGAATCCCGAAACGGCTCCCTACCTGTCGGCGACGTTTCGCTTTGCGCACGATGATCCGTCCCAATGGGATACCTTCCAGTCCTATCTGCCCGCCTCTGTCGGCGATGTCGAAAACCGGATGCTCCCGCTGCCTTCCTACCGGAATTGCTTTGTCTGCGGGTTCGCGCGCCGGGAACCCGGCCTCGAACGGCGATTCTCCGTTCTGGACGCGCCGGAACGGCAAAAAATCGTTGTCTCCCCGGTCGGATGCGCCGGCGACAGCGGAGATGCCTTCTACCGATTTCAGCGACGCGGACGCCTGCACCCCTTACCATTGCTGGCCCTTCTCGATGAGATCATCGGCTGGGGCGGCTTTCTGCTCGCCGCGAGCGGCGGCGTTACGGTAAAGGCAAGCTACACCTTCTATCGGGATATTCGGGTCGGGGAACCCCTTTTGGTTTTCGGGCGGGGAGAGAAAATCCGAGGCAATAACGCATCGCGGCTGCTGTTCTGGGCCTCCGGCGGTGCGGCTGCGGTTTGCGGCAATGGCATCCTGGAACCCGTGGTGGTTGCCTCCGGCCAGTACATGGGTGTCGGCGCGCTGACGGAACAGATGAGACAAGAGCTCCTCCCGGCCGAACTCACCCGCCGCGCTTTTCAACTTGCAGGCGAAGGAGAATGAGGTTCAAAGTCATGAACATCGGGGTGTCTTCCGTACGTTTCCAAAACCAGAGGAGACATTTTTCTTGGATCTTACAAACCAATCTTTAAGGGAGGGGAAAAGATGAACATCATGGAGCGCATCAAGGGAATTTTGCTGAAACCCAAAGAGGAATGGCAAACCATCGCGGGGGAAACAACATCGATTGCCGACATATATAAAAACTATATTTTTATCCTGGCCGCCATCGGACCGGTAGCCTCTTTCATCGGCATGTCGCTGGTCGGAATTAGCCTGCCTGTGGGAGGAACATTCCGGGTATCGATCGCCAGGGGCATAACATCCGCGATCGTTCAGTACGGTCTTACCTTGGTCGGCGTATATGTCCTCGCCTTCATCATCGATGCCCTTGCCCCCACGTTTTCCGGGGAGAAGAACCTCAACCAGGCCTTTAAATTGGCCGCCTATTCTCATACACCGGGATGGTTGGTCGGTATTTTCGCGCTGCTCCCGGCCCTTGGGATCCTCGGGATTTTGGGGCTGTACGGTCTGTATCTCCTCTATGTCGGATTGCCCGTTCTCATGAAATCTCCGAAGGAAAAAATCACGGGGTACACGGTGGCCATCATCATCTCGGCGATCATCCTTTTTTTCGTGATCGGCGCCGTCGCACGGGTTTTTATTTCCTGAGATTCCTCGAAAAAGCAGGGATGGAACCAAATCAAAAGGCAGGGGCGCAAAGGCCCCTGCCTTTTTCGTGAACATTCGATCGCCCTGAACCGGATCGTCAAGTTCCGAATTCAAGCGATCAGCGGAATGTCATACCAGCCGGCAACCTCCTCGTCGAGGCCTTCCCGATCCTGTTTCAGCGCATAGGGGAGGTAGTTGAGGATGTCCTGGGCCGTGATCCCGTCCTCCCCCTTGTCGGCGGCCGCCAGATCCCCGGCAAGGCCGTGGACGAAGACCCCCTTGCGCACCGCCGCTTCCAACGGAAGGCCGAGGCCCGACATCGCGGC
>JAQTRB010000097.1 GCA_028712015.1 Syntrophales bacterium | reverse complement strand
CGGGTAAATCCATCGTCAACCGGATCGTCCATATCGTGGATGCCGAGGGACGTCGCCTCCCGATCAGCATTTCCACGGCCCTTCTCAAGGATGAACGGGGCCGGATCGTCGGGGCCGTGGAGACGTTCCGGGACGTCAGCGTCGAGGAGAAGCTCCGGAAGGCGATCGCCGATCGGTACTCCTTCGAAGACATCATCTCAAAAAACCACCGGATGCATCAATTGTTCGACATCCTGCCCGATGTGGCTGACAGCGCCAGCACGGTCCTTCTCGAGGGAGAAAGCGGCACCGGCAAAGAGCTGTTCGCCAGAGCCATCCACCATCTGAGTCCGCGAAAGAAACAGCCGTTCATTGCGGTGAACTGCGGCGCCCTTCCGGATACGCTGCTGGAATCCGAGCTCTTCGGTTACAAAGCCGGGGCCTTTACGGATGCCAGAAAGGACAAGCCGGGACGCTTCCGACTGGCTGAAAAGGGGACCCTCTTCCTCGATGAAATCGGGGACATTTCACCGGCCCTTCAGGTCCGGCTGCTCCGGGTGCTCCAGGAAAAGACTTATGAACCGCTGGGTTCGGTGGAGACCGTCTCGTCCGATGTCCGGATCATCGCCGCGACCAACAGGCGTCTGCAGGAGCTCGTCAGGGAAGGGATGTTTCGCGAAGACCTCTATTACCGTATTCATGTGATCCGGATGGAATTGCCGCCGCTACGGGACCGGATGGAGGACATTCCGCTGTTGGCGGATCATTTCATCCACCATTTCAATGTGCTGCAGAAAAAGGAGATCTCCGGATTGTCCGGCGAGTCCCTGGCATGTCTCGTCTCCTATGACTATCCGGGGAATGTCCGGGAACTTCAGAACACGATCGAGCACGCCTTTATCCTTTGCAAATCTGGACTGATCGAACCGCATCACCTGCCGGAGCATCTCTGTATGACTTCCGGCATGAGGTCTACTGCAAGCAACGAAACCATGAACATGAAAGACCTGGAAGCGGTTTTCATCACGAACATGTTGCGTCGGCAGCAATGGAACCGTATCAAAACGGCGAAGGCCCTCGGCATTCACAAGAGCACTCTCTTCCGTAAGATCAAGGCATTGCGCATCCAAATTCCGGTTTATCCGGAGTGACCGGCTTTACTCCAAATGAAGAGGACCAAGATGTCCTGAAACGGCATGATCCGTTTGTTCCGGGTTCCCTGCACGACGGCTTCCGGTAAGCCGCATAAATGACGCTGAAACCGGGGCCGGACCTGGTCGGCAAGGTCTGGGAAGTATGGAAGACCAAAATGGCGTTTGACTGAGCCGAACGTTTTTCGAGGCGGTACAACCACTGACACCCTCAGTGAATGCACGCGGAGCGTCGGTGGTTGTATCGCATCCTTGATGCAAAATCCGTCAACCCTCTACCACCGTTCCCACGTTGCAGAAAAAGAAACGGTCTCCGAACTCGGCGGCCAGTCGGGACGCCGTTTTCTGTCCCGTGCAATGGGACACCCCGAGGCGTTCGATATCAAAGGCCTCGAGTGCAGCGATGCTTTTTTCTCTCTGCACATCGCTGACCGGACCGAGGTGGGTCCCGCCGATCACGGTATGGATCTGCCGCGGTCCCATTTTCTCCAAAATATAATTCAAGGTATTGATGATCCCGGAGTGGCAGCACCCCAGCACGACAAAAAGCCCCTTTTCGGTTTCGAAAACCAGTGACTGGTCGTCGAGGATGTCGTCCTTCACATATTCCTTGCCGGACTTCAACACCAGATCGAGGTCCCCCTTCTCGAAATCCGTCAAGCGCGGAACTTCCCCGGTGAGCCACATCCCTGGGGCCATCTGCCGGAAGTCGCGGCTGAAGCTGAACTTTGCCCCTTTTGCCTCCAGCAGTGCACAGGGATGGGGCACACCGATGTATCGCGCTTTTCCCCACCGAATACTGTATGTGTCCCTGAACAGATCCGGGTGGGCATAGACATCCACCGTCCCCCGGATATCGAGGACAGGAATTATCCCTCCCGTATGGTCGTAGTGGTTGTGGCTGAGGATCATGGCTTTGATCGTTCTCAGGTCGATTTGCAAAACCAGCGCATTGTTGATGACGGTTTTGCCGGCCCCGGTGTCCAGCAGGTAGTTGCCGTTATCCGTCTCCAGAAATATGGAGAGACCGTGCTCGGCCAACGCGCCGGGAAGATGGAATACGCTGTTCTCACTGACGATCGTCGCTTTGATTTTCATAAGGGACACCTCCTTTGATGAGCCGTCTTTCTTCAAATTATATGCCAATGTAACGATTAATATCAATTTAGATTTTAAATTGATTGGTTACGGCTTTTATTGGATGCAAGCTCCGGTCATTGACCGTTTACTGCCGTGCCGTTTCAAACCGGACAGTCGCATAGTTGCATCCTTTTACCAGTGGCTGCTGTTGGCATTTGCAACCCCGGCGCCGGTCATTTCCACTCTTTGAAACACGCAAGCAATTATTATAATTATAAATATATTCTTTCGAGTCTGTTTGCCGGCTTTTGGCATTATTATTGATGGAACAGTGGTGAGAGGACGCCATGAAAGTCGCGGTGACCATTTGGGAGGATACGGTTTCAACGGTTTGTGATTTCGCAAGCCGTATCCTTGTTTTGGATGTGACGGGGAACGAGGTCAAGAGCAGATCCTCCATCCCGTTTGAAACCGGAATGATGCCGGAAAGGGTGAACCAGCTCGGAGCGCTCGGCGTTGAGGTGCTGCTGTGCGGGGCCATTTCCAGGCCGCTGGAAAGGATGATCCTCGCATCCGGGGTGAAGGTAATCCCCTGCCTGCGAGGGTCCATTGATGAGATTATCAGGGCTTATCTTGAAGGGGGCCTTCCCGATGCCCGGTTCCTTCTTCCCGGTTTTGGCCCGGGGGCAATCTGTGTACGGGGAAGGAGAAGGCGTCGCGGCGGGGTCAGCCGATTGCCCGGCAATGTGAGTGGCGACGATGGGGAAGGACAAGGGTAGATTCAACCCTTTTTGAGACTACAAACCAAAGAAAATGGACGGTAAGAAAATGAAGATAGCGATTACTGCCAGTGGAGAGGATTTCAACAGTCCGGTGGACCGCGTCTTCGGCAGGGCGAAGTATTTTGTGATTACGGATCCGGAGGAGACCAGTGTCGAAGTGCTGGGAAACAGCCAGAACGTAAACGCGGCTCAGGGGGCTGGTATTCAAGCGGCTCAGCAGATAGCCAATAAATGCATTGATGTTCTGCTGACCGGCAATGTGGGACCCAATGCCTTCAGGGCATTGGATTCGGGTTCCATCAAGGTTTTCCAGTTCGAAAACGAAGAAAACAAAGGGGATGCGGCGGAAGAAAAACCCTTTTCAGAAAAGCTTTTTCAGCATATCATGAAACCGACCCACATGGGGGAAATGGACAAGCCGAGCGGTCATGCCGTCATCACCGGTCCCTGTGGCGATACGGATGAATTTTTTGTGAAGATCTTCAGCAGCCGTATCCAGGAAATCCGTTTTCGGACAACGGGCTGCTTTTTCACAATCGCCGCCTGCGACGCCGTGGCGACGCTGGCGGAAGGCAGGATGGTCCGTGAGGCGTTGCGGATCAACGAGGAAGCCGTGATCGAATACCTGGGAGGGCTTCCCGATGATCACAAACACTGTGCGCTGCTTGCAGCCAATACCCTTCACAGGGCGCTCCGGGCCTATGTGATACGGGGAACGGGGTTGTGAAGACGGGATAGGCCCCCGGTCGATGGCAAACCATCTTGAGGAATAAACAAAGTTTGATGAAGGAGAAAGAATGGAACAGAAGGATCAAGTCAAAATCGGGATTATGATTTGCGACCGTTACCACCGTTGTGCGGGCGGCAAGTGTTTCCGGGCGCTGGACGAGAGAGAGGGCGCCTTCAGCCTATACAAGGGTCGGGAGGTTCGCCTGGTTGGATACGCCACTTGCGACGGATGTCCCGGCGGGAACGTCGAGTATGCCCCGGAGGAGATGGTTCGCAACGGGGCGAATGTGATCCACCTGGCCACCGGTCTGATCGTCGGATACCCGCCCTGCCCGAGAATCGGCATCTTTCGGGACTTCATCCGGTCACGGTTCGGGATCGATGTGGTGTTCGGCACCCATCCGATCCCCCAGAAGTACTACCTGCAGCATCAGAAACTGCACACGTGGGATTCCCCGTTCTGGAAGGAAATCACAAGAGATGTCATGGCTGACGAAGAAACGCGCCGCGCGTATGACTGATCACAGAAGATGAATCGGAATGAAGGAATGATCCGGCATCGTGGGCGGTTGCGGGAGATGACGTCTGCAATGGCGTTGCTGACCATCGCCGGGGAATCCTCGATCGCGAGGCAGAGAATCGTTCTGCATGTTGGTCATCTACCCGGTCGATAGTGTAGCATTTCATAATACGGAGGGATCAATACGATGGAGAACAGGAGAAGGATCGTGGTCGTCGGCGGTTCGGCGTCCGGACCGAAGGCCGCGGCGAAGGCCAGGCGGATCGACAACAATGCGGAGGTCACCATCCTGCAGAAGGAAGCGGATCTGTCCATGGCCTCCTGCGGCTATCCCTATTATGTCGGGGGGTATTTCGAAGACCGGAACATGCTGATCTGCACGCCCACGGGGGTTGTCCGGGACCCCAAGTTCTATCTGAATGCGAAGGACATCGCGGCAAAGGTCAATACAGAGGTCATTGCGATCGACCGGGCGAAGAGGACCGTATCGTTCCGGCATACGGTGACGGGGGAAACGGGTCAGATGGCCTACGACAAACTGATCCTCGCGACCGGCGCCGTTCCCCGGATGCCTCCCATTCCCGGCACGGACCTGCAGGGGATCACGACATTGCAATCGATGAGGGATGCCGACTTCCTGAGAAAAGTCAGGGACGAAAGAAAAATCAGGAAAGCGGCCGTCATCGGCGGCGGCCTCATCGGGATCGAAACCTGCGAGGCGCTTCAGTTGGCAGGCATCGAAATCACCGTGGTTGAACTCCTGCCGCAATTGTTGATGTTCCTGGACTGGGAGCTGGCCAAGCTGGTGGAGAACCATGTCAAAAGCAAAGGGGCCAACGTCATCACGGAAAACGGCATAGCGGCCTTCCTGGGGGAAAACGGAAGGCTGACGGCCGTCAAGCTTCAGAACGGGACGGAACTGCCCTGCGAGTTGGCGGTCGTGGCCATCGGCGTTCGCCCCAATGTGAAGCTGGCCCAGCAGATCGGCCTGGAGATCGGGGAGACCGGCGGCATCCGGGTGAATGAGTATATGCAGACCACGGACCCGGATATCTATGCCGTTGGGGACTGCGTGGAGACCGTCCACCGGATCACCGGGAAAAAGGTTCTGGCCCCGCTGGGGGATCTGGCGAATTTGCAGGGACGCGTGGCCGGGGAAAATGCCGCTTCAACAAATTGCGTGACCTTTCCCGGAACGATCCAGACGGGAATCTGCAAGGTCTTCGATTATGCGGCCGGATCCACGGGGCTTTCCGAAACCTTGGCCAGGCGGCTCGGATATACCGATATCGTGACGGTTATCAATGCCAGCCCCGACAAACCGGGGTTCATGGAGGGGAAGCTTCTGGTGACAAAACTTGTCGCCGATGCCAAATCGGGACGCATCCTCGGCGCCCAGTGCGTCGGTCCCGGCAACGTGAACCGGCAGATCGCGCAGTGGGCGATGGCCATCCAGGGGCATCTGACCGTGGAGGATGTGGTCAACTCGGACCTCCCTTACGCGCCGCCGTTTTCGCTCGCGATCGACCATGGCGTTGCCGCGGCCCATATCCTGCAAAACAAGATGAAAGGAAGGATGAAGGGAATTTCCTGCGCGGAGGTCCACAAGAAGGTGACCGCCGGGGAAACCCCATTCCTCCTGGATGTCCGGCAGCCGGAGGAGTTCGAGCAGATGCGCCTCGGGATCGGCGAGACGCTGATGCCCCTGGGCGCCCTCCGCAGGCGTCTCAACGAGCTGCCACAGGACAAAGGGAAGGAGATCATTTGCTACTGCAAGATCTCCCTCCGTGGTTATGAGGCCGCGCTGGTTCTGGAGGGCAACGGCTGGAAGAACGTGAAGGTCATGGAAGGCGGCGTGGCGGCGTGGCCCTATCCGCGGGAAAAGTGACAAATTCTTCAAAGAAGGTGAAGGCAACAGCACATGATGAGAGATTTCAACGATCAAGACAGGAACAGGAAGAAAACGAGGATCCGACTGCCGGAGAATCCCGCCAACCTTCCGCAAGAGACTTTGGGACGATTGGAGGCGGCCGTAACCGCCTCGCTCCGGGAGGGCTATTTGCCCTGCCCGGTGGCCTGGCGCATCGCCAAAGACTTCGATATCCCCCGGAATGCCGTCGGGGCGGTCATGGACAAGCGGGGCGTGCGCGTCACGGATTGCCAGATCGGGTTTTTCAAGGTGGATAAGACCCCCTACCAGCGGAATGCCCCTCAGCAACCCTCTCCGGAACTGGCGGCCGGGTTGCGGGGATTGGACGGTCCCGGTCGTCTGACCTGTTCGGCGGTTTTCGAACTTGCCCGACGGGTCAAGACGACGCCGT
>JAQTRB010000096.1 GCA_028712015.1 Syntrophales bacterium | reverse complement strand
TTTGGCTGGGAGACGTGGATTCGAACCACGATTCACGGAGTCAGAGTCCGTTGTCCTACCATTGAACGATCCCCCAACGGCGTGCATCCCTTACCACAGGGGAAATCGATTATCAACAGGAAAAATTTTTCGTGACCGAGAGGAAAAAAGTGGACAAGATCGGGCTGTTTCGGATAGATGCAGGGCAACGCCCCGTGAAAATCGTTGGCGCGAACAGCAAAGAACCAAGAGATGTGACGAGTCGCCGAAAGAAGAATCCGTGACGAAAAGAAAGGTGGAATATGCCTAAAATTACTGGAAAATCGGACTTGGATGGCTTGACCATGCTCCGACGGGGAGAGCAGCCCGCGAAACGGTTGGAGACTTTTCCGAACCACCACCCGGGACGGGATTATGTCATCACCCTCCGCACCGAAGAGTTTACCTGTGTCTGTCCGGTGACGGGACAGCCCGATTTTGCCCGTTTGATCATCCAGTACATTCCCGATCGGAAGATTGTGGAGTCAAAATCCCTCAAACTCTACCTCTGGTCTTTCCGGAATCAGGGAATTTTTCATGAACATGCGGCGAACACCGTTCTCGATAAGCTGGTCAAGATCCTGGCGCCCCGCTGGTGCAAGGTGACGGCGGATTTTGCGGCGCGGGGCGGGATCTCCATCACCGTCGAAGCGGAACACGGGAAACGAAATGGCTGAACAGCGCTGGCTGCCCTTCATTACCGCCGTTTTTGTGACCAGCCTGTTGGTGGCCAACATCATTGCCGTGAAGCTGATCTCCGTCGGGCCGTTCTTCCTGCCCGCCGCGATCCTGATTTTTCCCGTTTCCTATATTTTCGGGGATATCCTGACCGAGGTGTACGGCTATGCGACGGCCCGGCGGGTGATCTGGATCGGCTTCGGCTGCAATCTGCTGGCCGTGTTTGTCTTCTATCTTTCCGTCCAGTTGCCGCCGGCGTCTTTCTGGAGGGCGGGCTCCTTGGAGTCGGTCGCGGTTTCGCAGCGGGCCTACGAGGCGATCTTCGCGGCAACGCCGAGGATCCTGATTGCCTCTTTTCTGGCCTATCTGACCGGGGAATTTCTCAATTCTTTCGTGTTGGCGAAAATGAAGATCGCCACTCGGGGGCGACATCTCTGGATACGAACGATCGGCTCCACGGTTGTCGGTCAGCTTGCCGATTCCGCGCTCTTCATCCTGCTGGCCTTTTACGGGACCGTTTCGCTCCCGGCACTGGCGGCGATGGCGGGGAGCCAGTGGCTATTGAAGTCCGTCTATGAAGCGCTGATCACCCCGCTGACCTATCTGACCGTAAACTTGCTGAAACGGGCGGAAGGGGTCGATGTCTATGATCGCGAAACGAATTTCAGTCCGCTGCGCTGGCGGGATTGACCATCTCAATCGATCGGTTCAGCCCCGCGGGCCGATTTCCGGATCGCGGAAAAACGGAAGATCGAGAACGCGCTGGACGACCGAGGGTCCGCTGATGTCTTCAATCTCGATCCCCTGACGGCGAATCCGCTCCGCCTGTTCCAGCACCTTTTTCCCCGCTTCCCGGTCCAGAACATAGAAGAGGTGTCCACCGGTCTGCGCATAGACCTTTCCGTAAGAGATGGGCACTGCGGGGTCGGGATTGCCGAGAAGAGATTTGGCGATCGGGTCGGTCTTCCGGCTGCCGCTAGCCAGCAGAATCACGGTTTTTGCCCGGTAAACCAGCTCGACGCCCATGGAAATCGCATATCGGGGGCTCTCCTCAAGGCTGGCGAAGTGGCCGTCGGCCACGGCATTGACGACGGTGTTGTCGTCAAGCCGCACCAAGAGCACCCGGCTGCCGGCAAACGGGATCCCAGTCTCGTGGAACGCCACATGGCCGCGGCCGCCGACACCGATCACCTGGAGATCGATTCCGCCTGCCCGTTCAATCTTGTCCCCATAGGCATCCAGGATTTCCCGGCGAATCCAACGAAGGTATTCCGACCGGGCATCCGGCCGGATGACGATCGACTTTCCTTTGTCCGTTCCCTGTTCCCGCCAGTCCTCCGGATGGGTTTCCATTTCGGCGATCAGTCGTTCCTGATCGATGAGCGTACCCCACGGGACGCTGACCTCCCGGAATTTTTTCCGCAGCAGGCCGAAGAGCTCCTGAATCATAAAGAAACTGTAACTCTCCGGGTGAAGGACCCTCTGCTGCGCGTTTTCCCCGGGGAGACCGACATATTCGTCGAGATTGAAACTCCGAATCTGTGAAGGATCGAAAACCCCGGAATTGGCTTTTCCCGCCAGATGCTTGTAGAGTCCCGTCGGGCTGCTGCCTGTCGCCAGGCCCAGCGTGAAATCTTGTCTCTTCTTCAGACCGGTGACAATGCGTTCCGCAACGATCTCCGCCGCGACTTCGCTCATCTGTGCGAAATCCCGGGTGACGATGATTTTCAGCGGCATTTTGCTTTTCCTCCCGGATCAGGCGTTCAGTTGCTTTTCCACCACATCCGCGATTTTCCGGCAATGTCTTCCGGTCTCTTCCTGCGAGGGACCTTCCACCATCACCCGACACATGTTCTGGGTTCCCGAATAGCGGACGAGTACCCGGCCCTGGCTTCCCAGTGTGGCTTCGACCTCCCGGATCACCGTTTCGATGGCCGGCACCGTGTCGATTTCGGGGCGTGATTTGACGGTGACGTTAATCAGCGCTTGAGGAAAAACCTTCATGATTTTAGAAAGTTCAGAAAGCGTTTTTCCCTCCTTTTTCATGGCTGCCGCCACCTGGAGGGCGGTGATGATCCCGTCTCCCGTGGTGTGATGTTGGAGAAAGATCAAGTGCCCCGAGTCCTCGCCGCCGAGCGCGGCTCCGCGAGCCTGCATCTCCTCGAGAACGTATCGGTCGCCGACCTTCGTCATGATGGAATCGATGCGAAGCGACTGCAGCGCGACGCTGAGACCGATGTTGCTCATCACCGTGCGGACGACCAGGTTGTTGGCGAGCTTTCCCTCCTTCTTCATCACGTTGGCGCAAATGGCCAGGATCTGATCCCCGGTCAGGACCGTGCCCCTCTCGTCTACGGCAATCAAGCGGTCGCCGTCGCCGTCAAAAGCAAAGCCGACATCCGCCTTGGTTTTCAGAACCTCTTCCGCGAGCGCGTCGGGATGCTGGGAGCCACAGTGCAAGTTGATGTTCTTGCCGTTCGGTTCGTTGAACAGGGTGGAGACGTCGGCCCCCAGCTCAGAAAAGGTTTCCGGAGCAACCCGGTAGGTGGCGCCGTGGGAGCAGTCCAGAACGATTTTCGTCCCCTCCAGCGTGTATTTCCGAGGAAAGCTGTGCTTCAGGAAAACGATGTATCGGCCGCGCGCGTCTTCCATGCGGTAGGCCTTTCCCAGCTCCGTGGGAGAGGGGTGGAGGGTATGAAGGCTGTTCGCGAAAATCAGATCCTCGACCGCGGCCTCCGTCTCGTCGGGAAGCTTGAATCCTTCACTGCCAAAGATCTTGATACCGTTGTCCTGAAAGGGGTTGTGGGAAGCGGAAATGACGATCCCCGCGTCCGCCCTCATGCTTGCGGTCAGATAAGCAATTCCCGGCGTGGGGATTACACCGACCATGATGGCATTGACCCCCATGGAGCAGATCCCCGAGACCAACGCATTTTCCAGCATATATCCCGAGAGGCGCGTGTCCTTGCCGACCACGATATTGGGCCTGTGCCCCTTTTTCTTGAAGAGATGCGCCGTGGCCCGTCCGATATTCATCGCCATTTCCGATGTCATCGGGTGTTCATTGGCCACCCCCCGAACCCCGTCGGTGCCGAACAGATTCCCCATATGTTTTCCCTCCCGCCTATCTTGATGCGAATCCGCGGCCGCTCGATTCGCGCCCATGCCGTGTAGTCCGTCAGCGAAATTTCCCTTGCCATCCTGAGGCGCTTGTGTTAGCTTTCCAAACGCCGGGAGGCTTATATAATGCCTTAATTTAATTTGCAATCGAAAAGAGAAGAGGAGGATCAACATGGAGAAAAAAGTAACCGTTGTCGGTGCGGGGAACGTCGGTGCGACCGTGGCACAGCGTCTGTGCGAAAAAGCGTTGTGTGATGTCGTGCTTGTGGACATCATCGAAGGCGTGCCCCAGGGAAAGGCCCTCGATCTGACAGAGGCGGCGCCTGTGGAAAAACACGACGCCCATCTGATCGGCACCAACAGCTATGCGGACACCAAGGATTCCGACATCGTCATCATCACCGCCGGTATCCCTCGAAAGCCCGGGATGAGCCGTGACGATCTCCTGGCTACCAACAAGAAGATCATGACCAGCGTCACTGAGCAGGTGGCGAAATATTCCCCCAAGGCTACGCTGATCATCGTCAGCAACCCGCTCGATGCAATGTGCCATGTCGCCCATGATGTAAGCGGCTTTCCGAAGAACCGCGTGATCGGCATGGCGGGCGTGCTCGATTCCGCCCGTTTCCGTTCCTTCATCTCGATGGAGCTCAACGTTTCGGTCGAGAACATCCACGCTTTTGTGCTGGGAGGCCACGGCGACACGATGGTGCCGCTGCCCCGCTATTCAACGGTGGCCGGAATTCCGATCACGGAACTGATTTCGAAGGAGCGCCTGGACGCGATCGTAACCCGGACCCGCAACGGCGGCGCCGAGATCGTCAGCCTGCTAAAGACCGGGAGCGCCTTTTACGCGCCGGCTTCTTCCGCCGTGGAGATGGCCGAGTCGATCATGAAGGACCGCAAGAAGATCCTGGCCTGCGCCGCCTACCTGGAAGGCGAATACGGGATCAAGGGCCTGTTCATCGGTGTGCCCGTCAAACTGGGCAAGGGTGGGGTCGAGGAAATCATTCAGATCAAACTGACCGCCGAAGAGGATGCCGCGCTGAAGAAGTCGGCGGCGGCAGTGCAGGATCTGGTCGATGCGATGAAGAAGATGGCGTAACGGCCGGAAAGAAAATATTCCGGGAAAGGGTCTTCCTCTCGTTTGGGAAGGCCCTTTTTTAATTCGGCGTCGACTCCGTCTCCGTTCCTCCACCCGGACTCTCGGGCGGTGTAGGCGGAATCTGCGTGGGAGATACAGGTACGGGAGGGCATGGAAGGAAGCCGGGACCGCCTGCATTGCCGGCGACGGCGAGGGGCGGGGTACATTTCCATCCCTGGTGCGTTCCGAAACGGCTGACCAGGGCGGCGCCCAGACCGATCACGATGGCCACCGCCTTGACCATCCAGCCGATGTAGGGGATCCAGCCGATCAACCAGAGGATGATCAGTCCCCAGAAGGTTTCCCGAACGATTCCCGGATTGGGCCGTTTAAAGATCTGCAGAGCCTTGGCGCCGACGACCCGGCCGACGGCGATGAATCCGAGAAGCACCGAACAAACGACGACGATAACCTCGAGTGGAATCAGCGCGATTCCTACGACCGAAATCGTCAGAAGGAGCGCCAGCGGGGCGATCAGGACCAAACCCAGGATACCGCAGAGAATGACTTTGAAGGTATTTTCGCGGATCGCCTCCGAGACGACGCGGACCGGTTTCGGCAGCAGTGCCGCGATCAGCAAGGCCAGAACCAAGATGACGAGAAAGATGGAGAGCGAGATGACGGCGAAGATCCACGACCAGCCCTCCCACTCGCTGCTGACGGCGGCGGCCAGGGTTTCGTAAATATTGGAGGAATTGATCTCCGTCAGCTCCCCGCCGACCTCCGCGTCCCTCGACATCACAATGACCCCGCCCAGCGACGCTACATTTCCCTTCACGACGGCCGTTTTCGTCAGGACCACCGATCCGCCGATCGCCACGGCGCTTTGCTCGACGGTACCGTTCACCGTGATCTGGCCCCCGATCGTCCATACGCTGCGGATTTTTTCTCCCGCCTCGACCGTAACGTCGCTGCCGATCTTGATCAATTTCTTGTCGTTTGATGCCGCTGCCGTCGTCGGTCCCAGCAGCAGCGTGAAAACGAGAAGAAACCCAAGTATCCTGAGGATCGCTCTCATGTATTTTTGTTCCTGTTTGAATCCGCCCGCGCGCACCCCGCGGCAACCGGCAGCGTGAGCGAGCAAAAACGAAATGATTTTTCCGCACGAGGATCGAGGATTCTCCGCAACTTGCCGCGGGAGATCCTCCCTTCATGTTCTTCCGCGGGTGTGATGCAAACGCGCACGCCAATGACTATAGTATAGAGAGGGGATCGACATCTGTCAATGAAAACAGTGGAACATGGAAATCGTGAAAATACTGAAAATGTTCCTCTTTGACTTGGCGCCCGCTTTCTTGTTAACATCGAATCACATCCGGTATTTTGTCAACCCAAGAGGAAATTTGAGATGAAGCGACGAGGTGTGTGGATCGGTTCGGCTGTGTGGTTATTTTTTTTCAGCTTTTTGCCGATGGTTCCCGCGGCGGCTAACCTGCCGGCGAACGATCGAAAAAATCTAACGATCCTGTTCACCCATGACCTCCACTCCCATTTTCTCCCCGACAGGATTCCCAGGCCGAGTGGCGGTCACGAAACACAGGGAGGCTACGCTCGGCTGGCGCACCGGATCGAACAGGAGCGGGCGAAGGCCCCGGAAAGGACCCTGCTGGTGGATGCGGGGGACATTGCCATGGGAACGCTGTTCCACACGGACTT
>JAQTRB010000095.1 GCA_028712015.1 Syntrophales bacterium | reverse complement strand
GCCATCTTCCAGGTCCTCTTCTACAGCGTCTATGCCTGGTTGTTCATTACCATCCTGCCGCCGCTGCTGGGGCTGTCCGGCGCCGTCGTCAACATCACGATCGGCCAGATCGCCGAGAGCGTCTTCATCTATCTGGGGATCCCTTTTCTGGCCGGGATGATCACCCGTTTCATTCTGGTCAAGGCGCGGGGAAAGCAGTGGTACCATGAAAAGTTCATTCCCCGGATCTCCCCGATCACGCTCGTGGCGCTCCTCTTCACGATCGTGGTCATGTTTTCGATGCAGGGGAAAAAGATCATCGAGAAGCCCGGTGATGTGGCCCTCATTGCCGTGCCGCTCCTCATCTATTTCATCGTCATGTTTCTGGTGAGCTTCTGGATGAGCGCCAAGGCCGGAGCCAATTACAGCAAGTCGGCGACGCTTTCCTTCACGGCGGCGAGCAACAATTTTGAATTGGCCATCGCCGTGGCCGTGGGCGTCTTCGGGATCAACCACGGGGCGGCCTTCGCGGCGGTGATCGGCCCGCTTGTGGAGGTGCCCGTCCTGATCAGTCTGGTCAACGTGGCGCTGCGGTTCAAAGGCAGGTATTTTACCGACGAAAAGGCTGATCTGGGGGCGGTTTGCCGCGTCGAGGCAAAGCGGTGCGAGTAGAATGATGGAAGCAGCGGAAACGTCCGCGTAGAGGCCGCGGCGGCGGGGAGTGATGTCGGGAAAAGAGCATGGATGATCTGAACAAGATTTACATGGAGCCGACCAACCACCCGGATGGGAAAAATGATGGGGAATATATCAATGAAAACCGGATATCATAAAATAGTCGTCGGTATTTTCTGCATGTCCTGTCTGCTGATGTTGGCACGGTCGGAGGCTCTTGACGCCGCGGCGCAGCCGGAGATTCCCGTCAAGGGGATGGTTACGATGGTCGATCTGGGCGCTAAAAAATGCATCCCCTGCAAGATGATGGCCCCGATCCTGGTAAGGCTGGAAAAAGAGTATGCCGGGAGAGCTGCCATTGTTTTTCTCGACGTCTGGGAGGACTCGAAACCGGCCCACCGTTTCGGCATCCGGGGGATCCCCACGCAGATCTTCTTCGACAAGGAGGGCAAAGAGGTTTTTCGTCACCTGGGATTTCTGAACGAGGAAGAGATCGTCCGCAGGCTCAAAGACATGGGCGTAAAATAGAAAAAAATGCTGGCACAATTTTTTATCACCATCAACGATTGGATTACCGGCGCGATCTATCTGGCGGCATTGGGCTGCTTTTTGTGGGGGATGGTCAGCGTCCTGTTCAGCCCCTGTCATCTGGCCTCGATCCCTTTGATCGTGGCCTATGTGGCCGGGCAGGAGAAGGCCCTTCAGCCGAAACAGGCGGCGCAATACGCCATCCTTTTTACCGCGGGGTTGTTCATAACGATTGCCGTGATCGGCATGATCTGCGCGCTGTTGGGCCGTATGCTCGGGGATGTCGGCAGCTACTGGCAAATCATCGTCGGACTGGTTCTGATCTGGGTGGCTTTGGGGATGCTCGGCGTGGAGAAGTGCAACCTCTCCGGCAGCCGCCTGCAGAAGCTGAACGTCAAGGGCCTCCATGGGGCATTTCTGCTGGGGCTGGCCTACGGGGTTCTGTCGGGATCCTGCACCTTCGGCTTCATTGCGCCGATCCTGGCGATCATCACGGTTCAGCAGCAGGTTCTGACCGGCGTCATGCTGATCCTGCTTTTCGCGTTGGGCCACTGCCTCCCCATCGTGATTGCGGGCAGCTCGACCGCGGCAGTCCGCCGCTTGACGGAAAACGAGACCTGGATCGGTTCCGGGGGATTTTTCCGGAAGAGCGCCGGGCTCGTGATCGGCCTTCTGGGAATTTATTTTATCGGCAGTCCATTTTTGATCGGATAACCATGAGACCCTATCTTGACAAGAGGAAATGTCCGGCAGTCAAGGCGCTGTGCAAAGCCATCGAGGTCTGTTCGCGCGGAGCGGTTGCCTATGTCGAAGATGATGCGGAACCGCTCGGCGGCAGGATCGCTTTCGACCATGAAAGATGCGATGGATGCGGCCTCTGCTCAACGGCATGCTGCGGTAATGCCGTCGAAATGCGCTGATTTCCGTTCCTGCGGGTCTGAGAAAGTAACAGAGAAATGAACATGGAATACAGCCACGATCAAGAGCATAGCCCCGGTCACAGCCATAGTCATGAACCGCCGGCTTCGCTGAAGAACCTGATCCTGGCCATCGTGATCAATGGCGGGATTGTGGCTTTCGAACTGGTGTTCGGTCTGCTGATCCAGAGCATGGCGTTGATCTCGGATGCCGTTCACAATTTGAGCGACATCGCCCACATGCTGTTCAGCTACTGGGCGGAGAAGGTGGCCCGCCGTCCCGCCAACGAGCGGAAGACCTACGGCTATCGGAAGATCGAGTTCATCGCCGCCTTTGTCAACAGCATCGGTCTGTCCGTGGTGATCGCCTTCGTCTTTTGGGAAACCGTCAAGCGATTCACGGCGCCGGCGGAGGTCCCCGGCCAGACGATGCTGTGGGTCGCCGTCGTGGCATTTGTCGGGAACGGGGCGGCTACGCTCCTGCTGCAGAAGGTCGCGGCACGGAACATCAACCTGAAAAGCGCCTGGCTCCATTCGCTTCAGGACTCCCTGTTCTCCCTCGCGGTAATCGTCGGCGCCCTGCTGATCCTGTTTTTCGGCTGGCGTCTCGTCGATCCGATCCTCTCCCTGTTGATCTGTCTGGTTATCGCCCGCGAAATCTACAAGATTGTCCGGCAGGCGGTCAATTCACTCCTGGACGCTGTACCCCCGGGTATCGATTTCCTTCAGGTCAAGAATGACCTATTGACGATCCCCGCCGTGTCGGAGGTGAACGATCTCCACATCTGGGAGACCGGTTCCGAACAGAAGCTGCTCTCCGCCCATCTGGTCTCCGGAGAGGATAACCCAGACCACGAAACCATCATCCGTGCCGTCCAGGAGATGCTGCTGCACAAGTACGGAATCAACCATACGACACTCCAGATCCTGCCGGCGTCGGCCGGGGAGATGGAGCATTGCAGCCACTGCAATTGAAAAAATCACCGGCGCACGAGACCCTGGGTGATTAACGGATCCCGCTGTTCAGCAGCAGCTCATCGGGAGCTTCTTGTTGGCGAAGTACCGTTCAAGGTTCTCCGGCAATGCTTCAAGGGGCTGGGGGACGACCGGTGGTTCGTCGATCTTCAGCATGGCGGTCATGATCGCCTCGACCAGCAAGGACAGCGGCGCCGCGGGGTATACCTTGCCGCGGTAGTGCCACTCGCGGCAGTCCACCAGGGTGTTGTTCTCGGTCAGATCCCCGCAGGATTCGCAGAGGGACTCGCGGATGTCCTGTTCGATATCGCGGCCGTTGAGCCTGATCGTCGGTGAACTCAACAGGGCGTGGTCCTTGGCCTCCTGCGGCGTCTGTACGACGATCTGGCGATGTCTCAATTCGATTCCCAGTGACTCGGCCACCGGTTCGAGCAGGCGGACGGCCTGCTGCAACTGATCGCCCGTGGGGACGCAGCGTGCGCAGGTGGTCAGGTCGATGACGAGCAGTTCGACCGCCAACACCTTTTTCATTGTCGGCTCGGCGGCGGTGTCTCCTTCCGTTGCGTCGGTGGTGTTGCCTCCGCATCCGCAGCCGTTCTCCGGTGCCATCGTGAACAATTCCGCATTCTTCTTGTTTTCCATGGATAGGCTTTCCTTTCTTATTGAATCGGGGACGTCCGGTTGATGAACCTGAGACCCGGACAGCTCGGGTTTGATTGGTCTAACGCCGGTCCCGCTGTTACCGTGAACCGCCCTTGTTTTTCCGAATCCGAAGCCCCTTTGGCTGGGCATTCGTCTCATCGCCCATGACGCACTCCTCGGGACAGCAGGCCTCGAAGGCGTCGGCAATGGCCCTTAGGGTCCCGACCAGGTTTCGCGAATTGAGGGAGTAGCGGACCTCCTTGCCCTCCTTACGGGCGATCAGAATGTCGGCGTCGCGGAGAAGCGCCAGGTGCCGAGAAACCACCGAGACGTCCACCGGCAATCCCCCGGCGATCTGGCCGACGGTCAGGGGGGCGCATCTTTTGCTGAGGTCGCGAAGGATGGCAATCCGGTTTGGATCGCCGATGGCTTTGAAGAGTTGCGGGGAGAGCAGGCGATCAAGATTCTCCTTTCTGGCGTGTTTCGGCTCTGCGTTCATGGCTTCCCTTTCTTGCACATTTGCGTTTACATGCAAATATAATAATGCCCTGTCCCCTGTCAAGGCCGTTCCTGAAAAAACGGGCACCGAAAATGAACGGCTCTGGCGCACGGTCCTTTTGCCGGGACGGACCGGCGGGGTCGCCGACTGAAGACGGGAAAAGCGCGACGCGCTGATGCTTCGACCTTCCCGCTGTTTTGTGATAGAATAAAATTGATCGGGACAGCTTCCGCTATTGCGGTCTTTCCTGCGGTTTCAAAGACGGGGAAAGGGGAAACGACTGATGATGGAAGGGTTCGTATGGATCAGAACAAAAGGAGGGCGTGGACAGTGGCACTGATTTCAGCAAAACAGATCACCAAGACGTATCGGGTGGGGGAGGTGGATATCCAGGCCCTCCGGGGCGTCAGTTTCGAAATCGAACCAGCGTCGTTCGTCTCATTCATCGGGCCTTCGGGGAGCGGCAAGACGACCCTTTTGAACCTGATCGGCTGCCTGGACAAGCCAACCGAGGGTACTCTAACAGTTGCCGATACGGACGTAGCCGCCTTGGACCGCAGGGCGAGCGCCGAGTTCCGGGGCAAAAACATCGGTTTCATCTTTCAGGACTTCAACCTCTTGCCGGTCTTGACGGTCTACGAGAACATCGAATATCCGCTTTTGATGGTCCAGAAGGTCGCGCCCGTGGAGCGGCAAAAAAGGGTGACTGCCCTGCTGGCTGCCGTAGGGATGGCGGACCAGCGGGATAAAAAGCCCGACCAGATCTCGGGAGGACAGAAGCAACGGGTGGCCGTCGCCCGGGCGCTGGTGACGAACCCCAAACTGGTCCTCGCGGATGAACCGACCGCCAATCTGGACCACGATACGGCTTACATGGTTCTCAATCTGATGAAAAAGATGCGGGACGAATTCAATACCACGTTCATCTTCTCGACCCATGACCCGAAGATCGTCGGAGAGGCGGAAACGATCTTCACACTCGAAGACGGAAAACTCAACGAGGATAAAGGCAAAGGAGGAAACGGCCATGGGAAATCTCTTTAAAATCGCAATCCGGAATCTGCTCCGCTATAAAAGGCGGACGCTTCTGACCGCCTCGCTGATCACCGTGGGCGTGGTCTTCGTCCTGGCCTTTGTCTCCATTTCCGGTTCCTTCAAGAACATGATGATCGGCCAGATCACCGATTCGATGCTGGGCCACCTCCAGGTGCACCGCAAAGGATTCGTCGCCTCCATCGAGACCCTCCCTTTGAACCTCAATTTGAAGAACGGCGCCATCGACCGGCTGGAGAAGATCCTCGACGCCCAACCCGAGATCGAGGCCTACTCGCCGCGGGTGAAGTTCGGCGGTATGTTCAGCAATTTTACCGAGACATCGAGTATCCGACTCACTGCCATCGTTCCGGAACGGGAGTTCAAGACCGTTCCGCTTCTCCCCGGCCGGGTCACCGAAGGAAGCAAGGATCTGAAGCCGGGCGGGATCCTGATTCCCGAGCTTTTGGCCCGGGGGATGAAGGTCAAGCCCGGCGACGCGGCGGTCATCGTGGCCACGAACGCCGACGGCTCCGTAAACGGCAAGCAGTTCATTGTGACGGGCGTGATGGAGAGCGCCACCGGCCCGGGCGGCCGGGACGGATACATCCACCTGGACGACGCCCGGGAACTCCTGCGGATGGAGGGCCGGCAGGTGAGCGAATATGCCGTCCGCCTCAAGGACTTCGGAAAGCTCGCCGCCTTCGGCGAAAAGCTGGACGGCCTTCTGGCCCGGGAATCCAATCAGCAGGGGAAACCGATTTTCGAGCTCCACATCTGGGAGAAACTCTCGCCCTTCTTCAACATTGCCCGGATGATCGACGTGATGACCTTTTTCATCAGGCTGATGCTCATCGCCATTGTCCTGATCAGCATCATGAACGTCATGATCATGGCGGTCTACGAACGGATCCGGGAGATCGGCACGATCGCCGCGATCGGCACGCTTCCCGGAAAGATCCTGAACATGTTTGTGATCGAAGGATTCTGTATGGGGGTGGTCGGCGCCTTGATCGGCGATCTCGTCGGGATCGCCTTGGTCTACATCCTCAACGCCCTCGAACTCACTTATAACTTCGGCCAGCAGCAGGGGCTCATCCTCCAGGCCGGCGTTTCCCCGGCCGACGTCCTCATGATCTCGGCCACGGTCATTGTCGTCTCGGTCATCGCCAGCCTTCAGCCCGCCTTCAAGGCGTCGCGGATGGAGCCGATCCAGGCGCTCAGGCACACGTAAAAGGAGACTGTCATGCGAATCATCAAAACGATCATCGTTTTCCTGTCACTCTGCATCGCCCTGCCGGTTTATGCCGTGGACGGCACGGCTCTCCTGAAGCAGGTGGACCGGAACCTCAGCCCCGACTCTTACGAGTCCTACCGGAA
>JAQTRB010000094.1 GCA_028712015.1 Syntrophales bacterium | reverse complement strand
CACGCTGGTGATCGGTGAAGGCGCCGATCTTGAGGCTGATATCCGTGTGGACAGTGTTATGATCAGCGGCGAGGTGCGCGGACAGATCGAAGTCAAGAAGCAAATCCGGATCTACTCGACGGGCAAGCTGTTGGGAGATCTTAACACACCCCTTTTTTCGGTCGAGGAAGGGGCTTTTTTTGAAGGTACATGCCACATGACTCGCAAAGAAGCCGAGGCACATGACCTTCTTCTTGGAAATCTCGAGACCGACGAAAAGAGATGAGGCGGCCGGATTCCGTCGGAAAATCCGAAAGGTCGGATGGGGCGGAACGAAAAAAAATGTTCGATGCGCGCCTTCGGGAACCGATTTTCAAATGGTGGAAAGCGGCTCTCGGATGGACAAGGGAACGCCGTGCCGTCGATCCAGACGGGGTTGGTCCAACCGTCTTTTCTTCGGGAGTCTTTTCTCTTGACAGTATGCAAGGAATGAGATAAAGACTTTCCCGCGAATGGTGACCAGCGGTCAGATACTGACCGTAATTTACTTTCTGACTGCTTATGGTTTGAACGAATTCATTCCGCATACCCTCCTGAATCAACGGGGGGCTATTCGGTCGGTTCTTGCCGAAACCAGTCGCAGTTTTCATATTCATTGTCAATCCGTTGTCGTTTTGTTGATATCTGAAAGAGATGCTCCAACAAGCCGAATTTCCATGGCGACGCGTTAGGGGTTTCGGGTGAACATAGATCGGGCGGATCGATATCGGTGGACAAATCTCCCTGGGCCAGCCCAGCGGAACCTTTTTTCAGTACAATTTGGGATGCAGGCGGCCGGAGTAATATTTTCCATTACATCCGGCTTTTTGCATGATGGATCTCATTTGAGGTGATGGGCAGTGGTCAGTCTTGATTATTCCCTGGGAATCCAGATCGTCAATTTCCTCCTGCTGATCTTCATCCTGAACGTTCTTCTCTTCAAACCGATCCTCGGCTTGATTGACAAGCGAAAGAAGCAGTTCGAAGATTCCGAGACGGAAATCCGGCGTCTTCAGAAAACCGTGGAGGGGAAAATGGCCGCGTACGAGGAGAAGCTCCACCAGGCCAAGGCGGCGGCCGTCGAACAAAAAAACGAGATCATCCGGCAGGGCGCTGAAGAGGCCAAGACGGTCATCGATGCGGTCAGGGCGGAGATTCCCGAGATGATGGAAAGGTTCCAGGCCAGGATGGATGGGGAGATTGGCGCCGCAAAGAAGATTCTGACCGATCATTCCCAACAACTCTCGGTTGAAATTACGGAAAAGATCTTGGGGAGGCGTCTTTGATGAATGGAGGACGGGGGGGAATACAGTCCGTTGATTTCCGGCTTGGACAGGAACGGATAACCAACGGGAAGGAAGCTACAGGAGGCGTGCGGCGGGGCCGGGTCCTTTTTTTGACCGGTCTGTTCTTCCCCATCCTGACGATGACGGTGGCATTCGCCTCCGGCGGCGGAGGCGGTGACGAGGGGCCGAACTGGTTCGGTTTTGTTTGGCGTGTCGTCAACTTCCTCATCCTGGTCGGCGTTCTCTACTGGCTTCTGGCCGATAAAATCAGATCTTTCCTGTCCACCCGGCGCGAAGGAATCCAAACCGCCCTTGCCGAGGCTGTGAACGCCCGTGAGGACGCGGAACGAAAATTCAGCGAATACAGCGCAAAACTGGACAAGGCGACGGGAGAGATCGATGAGATCCAGCGAATGATCCAGGCCCAGGGGCTGACCGAAAAGGAACGGATGATCGAGGATGCCCGAAACACCGCGAAAAAGATGAAGGAAGATACCCAAGCGCGAATGGAACAGGAGTTCAACAAGGCGAGTCGGGAACTCCGGATCGAGGCGGTTCGCCTCTCCACGCAGATGGCGGAAGAGCTGCTTCGAAAGAACATCCGGGCGAACGACCACGAAGCTCTGGTTAAGGACTACATCGAGAAGGTGGTGAACAAAAATTGATCAGCAGCAACATCGCAAAGCGTTACGCCCGGGCCTTCTTCGAGATCGCCGCCGGGGAAAAACGTTACGAGGAGTATTACCATGAGCTGGGCCGCTTTTCCGCTGTTCTCCGGGAGAACGAAAGCCTCGGCGAATTTTTGGCCAACCCGATCTTCGCGCAGCCGGACAAGAAAGCGGTCGTGGAGTCCGTTCTGGAGAAGATCCGCATCTCCCCTCTGACCGCCAATTTTCTGAAACTACTGGTCGACAAGCGCCGCATCGGCATTCTCTCCGATATCGAAGACTGCTACCGGGAATTGATGGACAAGGCGCTGAAAAAGGTCCGGGTCACGGTGAAAACGGCGTTTCCGCTGACAGGCGAACTCTCCCGTCGCCTGCAGACAGGGCTGGAAAGCATGACCGGCAGACAGGTCGAGATGATCGTCCTGGAAGAGCCTTCCCTGATCGGCGGTATCGTCGTCCGGGTCGGGGACACACTGTATGACGGAAGCATCAAAGCGCAATTAAACAACATCAGGAATCTCTTGGGGGAGGACAGATAGCGCATGGAAACCATCAGGGCAGAGGAAATCAGCGAGATCATATCCAGGCAGATCAAGGAATATGAGAAAAAACTGGATATCAGCGAAACGGGAACGGTCCTCTCCGTCGGGGACGGCATTGCCCGGGTCTACGGCGTGGAGAATGCCATGGCCATGGAGCTGCTCGAATTTCCCGGGGGAATCCTCGGGATGGTCCTCAACCTGGAGACGGACAATGTCGGTGTGGCCGTGCTCGGGGAAGTCACCCACATCAAGGAAGGCGATATCGTAAAGCGGACCGGCAAGATCGCGCAGATTCCCGTCGGTGAGGCCGTTCTCGGTCGAGTCATCGATGCCACGGGCGCTCCACTGGACGGCAAGGGCCCCATTGAGACGACGGAATACCGCCGGATCGAGATGATCGCCCCCGGCGTGGTCTTCCGCCAGCCGGTCAACGAACCGATGTACACCGGCCTCAAGGCGATCGACGCGATGACGCCGATTGGTCGCGGCCAGCGCGAGCTGATCATCGGCGACCGCCAGATCGGCAAGACCGCGATCGGCATCGACGCGATCATCCGTCAGAAGGACACGGGCGTGAAATGCATCTACGTCGCGATCGGCCAGAAGAAATCGACCGTCGCGCAGGTCGTGGAGAACCTCAGGAAACACGATGCCATGTCCTATACCTGCGTTGTCGCCGCCTGCGCCAGCGATCCGGCGACCCTCCAGTACATCGCGGCATACGCCGGTTGCAGCATCGGCGAATACTTCCGGGACAGGGCGCAGGATGCGCTGATCATCTACGACGACCTCTCCAAACAGGCCGTGGCCTACCGGCAAATCTCGCTGCTGCTCCGGCGTCCGCCGGGACGAGAGGCGTTTCCCGGCGACATCTTCTACAACCACTCGCGCCTCCTGGAGCGCTCCGCCCGCGTGAGCAAGGAACTCGGCGGCGGATCGCTGACGGCGCTTCCCATCATCGAAACCCAGGCCGGTGACGTCTCCGCCTACATCCCGACAAACGTCATCTCAATCACCGACGGCCAGGTCTACCTGGAACCCTCGCTCTTTTTTTCCGGCATCCGCCCGGCGATCAACGTGGGGCTTTCGGTCTCCCGCGTGGGCGGCGCGGCGCAGGTGAAGGCGATGAAGCAAGTCGCCGGCACGCTGAAGCTGGATCTCGCCCAGTACCGCGAGTTGGCTGCTTTCGCGCAGTTCGGCTCCGACCTGGACAAGGCCACGCAGGCCCAGCTCGACCGCGGCATCCGGCTTGTTGAAATCCTCAAGCAGCCGCAGTTCGTCCCGATGTCGCTCGGCGAGGAGGTGATCATCCTCTTCGCGGGCACCCGGGGATTCCTCGACAAGTACCCGGTGGACAAACTCAAAAACTACGAACCGCAGCTTCTGGGATTCGTCAAGGGAAAGTATCCGGAAATCATGAGGGAGATCGACGAAAAAAAGATCATCGGGCCCGAACT
Source organism: Syntrophales bacterium (assembly GCA_028712015.1). GTDB lineage: Bacteria > Desulfobacterota > Syntrophia > Syntrophales > UBA5619 > UBA5619. The sequence goes on along the minus strand of JAQTRB010000094.1, from coordinate 2,682 downwards.
CGACAAGAAGCTTCGGGACGTTCTAAACGAGTTCGATTCGGTCTATGTCGCCGAGTAAAAATGCGGCAGAAAACGGTAACGGGAATCAAGGGAGCAGGTTTGAATGGCCGCACTTAAAGATATAAAACGGAAAATCACCGCCGTTCAGAAAACCAGGCAGATCACCCGGGCGATGAACATGGTGGCGGCCTCGAAGTTCAAAGCCGCCCAGATGCGGATGGAGAATTTCCGTCCTTACGCCGTGAAGTTCATGGAGGTTCTCAGCAGCCTTGCGCTCCGGGTGGATGCCCGGAGCCACCCGCTGCTGGCGGTCCGCGAACCCAAGCGGCTCCGCGTGATCTGCATGACCTCCGACCGGGGACTCTGCGGGGGCTTCAATACCAACCTGATCAAGGCAACCGAACGGTTCATCAAGGAGAAGGTACGCGAGGGCCAGGAAGTGGAGCTGATCCCTGTAGGCCGGAAGGGGCGGGACTTCTTCCGAAAAAAGATGAAAACCATCCATCCGCGGGCCGACGTCTTCGGAAAATTCAACATGAGCCTTGCCGTCCAGATCTCGGGGGATATCATCCCGCCGTTCATCGGTGAGGAGTACGACGAACTTTATCTATTGTACAACGAGTTCGTCAACGTGTCCATTCAGCGCCCTTCCGTGGTCCGGCTCTTTCCTCTCCCCTCCATCGGGCGGGAGGAGGAGATCGAGCAGGACAAACGGCTTGACTACATTTATGAACCCTCCGAAGAAGCCCTGCTGGAGAAGCTGCTGCCGATGTACGTCCATGTCCTGATTTATCGCGCATTGGTGGAAACCTCCGCGGGAGAGAACGGCGCCCGGATGGCGGCGATGGACAACGCAACCCGGAATTGCGAGGATCTGATCCAGAGCCTGACGCTCAAATACAACAAGGTCAGGCAATCGGCGATCACCGCCGAGCTGATGGACATCGTGGGCGGCACCGAGGCGCTGGCAAAGGGATAAGGCAAAGGGGCCGCCGGTCGCAAAGCCGGCGCCACTTCGATCATTGAAGGAGACGGGTATGAACATTGGAAGGCTTGTACAGGTCATCGGACCGGTCGTCGACGTGGCGTTTGAGGAGGGAAAGCTCCCCAGCATCATGAACGCCATCGCCATCACCAATCCCACGATCAACGACGTCGAGGACAACCTGATTGTGGAGGTCGCCCAGCACCTGGGGGACAACGTCGTGCGCTGCATCGCCATGGATATCACCGACGGCCTGGTGCGCGGGATGAAGGCCAAGGACCTTGGAGGGCCGATCAGCGTTCCCGTCGGGCCGGAATGTCTCGGACGGATCCTGAACGTGGTGGGTCGGCCGGTCGATGGCCTCGGTCCGATCAATGCGAAGCATACCATGCCCATTCATCGCGAGGCTCCGACCTTCCTTGAACAGGATACCTCCGTCCATGTCCTCGAGACGGGGGTCAAGGTCATCGATCTCCTCGTTCCCTTTCCCCGGGGCGGGAAAATGGGGATGTTCGGCGGCGCCGGCGTCGGCAAGACGGTCGTCATGATGGAGATGATTCACAACATCGCGCTGCACCACGGCGGCATCTCCGTGTTCGCCGGGGTGGGTGAACGGACCCGCGAGGGGAACGACCTTTATCTCGAGATGAAGGCTTCTGGGGTGATCAAGCAGGCGGCCCTGATCTACGGCCAGATGACCGAGCCGCCGGGCGCACGGGCCCGCGTTTCGCTGACGGCCCTGGCGGCGGCGGAATATTTCCGGGATGTGGAAGGGCAGGACGTTCTTCTGTTCATCGACAACATCTTCCGTTTCACGCAGGCCGGCTCCGAGGTTTCGGCCCTTCTGGGCCGCATGCCCTCCGCGGTCGGTTATCAACCGACGCTGGCCACCGACCTCGGGGAACTGCAGGAACGCATCACCTCCACCAACAAGGGATCCATTACGGCCGTTCAATGCGTCTACGTTCCCGCCGACGATCTGACGGATCCGGCGCCGGCGACGACCTTTGCCCATCTCGACGGAACCGTCGTTCTCTCTCGACCGATTGCGGAACTCGGCATCTATCCCGCGGTGGACCCCCTGGATTCAACCTCCCGAATCCTGGACCCGAATGTGCTGGGCGCCGAACACTACCAGGTGGCCCGCCAGGTTCAGGTGACGCTTCAGAAATACAAGGATCTTCAGGACATCATCGCGATCCTCGGCATGGACGAACTCTCCGAGGAGGACAAGCTGACCGTGAGCCGGGCAAGAAAGATCCAGCGTTTTCTCTCCCAGCCGTTCTTTGTGGCCGCCCAGTTTACCGGCACGGAGGGAAAGTTCGTCACGGTGGCCGACACGGTCCGGGGTTTCAAGGAGATCCTTGAAGGGAAGCACGACGACCTGCCCGAACAGGCCTTTTACATGGTCGGCGGCATCGACGAGGTCGTGGAGAAGGCGAAGAAACTCGCCGAATAACCGGAGATTCCGATGGCTGAAGAATTGACGCTGGAAATCGTGACGCCCGAGAGAATGGTCTTCAGCGGCGTTGTTGAAGAGGTGACCATTCCGGGCACGGAAGGCGAGTTTGGCGTGCTTCGCGGTCATGCCTCCCTGCTGAGTTCGGTCGATGTCGGGGAACTCGGATTTGTCCGGGATCAAAAGAAGACCCGTTACGCGGTGAACACCGGATATGCGGAGGTTACGGCGTCCAAGG
>JAQTRB010000093.1 GCA_028712015.1 Syntrophales bacterium | reverse complement strand
AGAAATTGTGAAATTCGGGAAACCAAGCCCATCCGCCGGAGTCCCGCCGCGGCGACGATCACGCCGTCGAGCCCCTCCGTCTCCAGTTTCCGGATCCGCGTGTCGAGATTTCCGCGCAGCGGAACGATCTCCAGATCGGACCGCCGGTTCCGGAGTTGCACGCCCCGTCGGAGCGAGCCGGTCCCGATCCTTGCCCCGCCGGGCATCTCCCCCAGTCGTCGATCCCCGCGCGAGATCAGGACGTCCCGCGGATCCTCCCGGAGCGGTATGGCGGCGATGTCCAGCGCTTCCGGCAACTCGGCCGGGAGGTCTTTCATGCTGTGGACGGCCAGATCGATGTCGCCCCGGAGGAGCGCCTCTTCGATCTCTTTGATAAAAACGCCTTTCCCGCCGATCCGCGCCAACGGAACGTCATGCAGGATATCCCCTTTCGTCCGGATCGTCACCAGCTCCACGGCCATCCCGGAATGGCGTTCCCGGATCCGATCCGCGACCCACCCGGACTGAATGAGCGCGAGCGCGCTCCCCCTTGTTCCGATCCTGAGTGCTTTTGAAATGGGAATCTCCTATAACCTGAACAGTCTCCGGACCGCCGCCACATAAGGCAGCTCGTCTTTTTCGAGGCTCTCCTCCTTGAGGCCCGTAATCGGATCGTGCAGGATCTTGTTGACAACGGCATCGACGATCCCTTCGATCCGCGCCCGCTCCTCCTCCGAAAACCCGGCAAGCCAATGGGCGGATTTCTCCAGCTCCCCGCGGACGATCCCCTCCATTTTCCCGCGCAGCGCGACGATCGTCGGCACGACGGCCAGCGCGTTGAACCACGCCTCGAATGCCGCGACCTCCTCGGCGACGATTCCCTCCGCCTTCTCCGCCTCCGCGCGCCGCGTCTCCCGGTTCGTGTCGACCACCTCTTGCAGGTGGTCGATGTTGTAGAGGAAGACATTGTCGATCTCTCCCGCCGCCGGATCGATATCCCGCGGAACGGCGATGTCGATCAGAAACAGCAGGCGGTTCCGCCGCCGCCGGAGGGCCGCGGAGACCATTTCCGGCGTGACGACGTATCCCGGGGCGCCGGTCGAGGCGATCACGATATCGACCTCCGGCAGCGTCTCCGGAAACCGATCGAACGGCACGGCCGTTCCCTGGAATTCCGCGGCCATCGCCTCGGCCCTTGCGATGGTCCGGTTCGCGATCAAAATGCGCCCCACCCCCTGCCGCAGCAGGTGGCGGGCGGCCAGCTCCGACATCTCGCCGGCCCCGATCAGCAGGATCGTCTTTCCGTGGAGCCCCCCGAAGATCTTCTTCGCCAGTTCCACGGCCGCGTAACTGACCGACACGGCGTTGCCGGCGATGCCCGTCTCCGTCCGGACCCGCTTGGCCGCCCGGAAGGCGTGATGGACCAGACGGTTCAAGAGGACGCCGGTCGTGCGATGGTCGGCCGCCCGGCGATAGGCCTCCTTCACCTGTCCCAGGATCTGAGGCTCGCCCATGACCAGCGAATCGAGACTCGCCGCCACGCGGAAGAGATGGCGCACCGCATCCCGGTCCCGGTGGACATACAGACAGCGTGCCAGCTCCGCGGCATCGAGATTCCCCTGCCGGTAAATGAATGTCTTCAACCGCTCCACGGCCGTCTCGCCGTCCGCGACGCGCGCAAGCACCTCCACCCGGTTGCATGTGGAAAGGATGAGGCCCTCCCGGACCTCCGGTATGCCGAGGAGTTCGGCCGGTGCAGGGCCGCCCTCTCCGCAGGCGAGCTGAAGCCTCTCCCGGATTTCGACCGGGGCTGTCCAGTGGCTCATACCCAGGAGAACGAGGCGCATGGTTTCACACAAAACGGTGAAGCGTCCCGAAGAACGGCATCGCAGCCATCAGCAGGACGAGGAGGATGACGAATACGGCCAGCGACCAGCGGGCCGCCGTGCGCCCCCGCCATCCGATGGCCAAACGCTGGTGAAGGAGGAACGCGTAGCATGCCCACGCCAGAAGCGTCCAGGTCTGCTTGGGGTCCCACTGCCAGTGGCTTCCCCAGACGATTCGCGCCCAGAAGGAACCCGCGAGGCCTCCGAGCGTAAGAAGCGGAACGCCCCAGAGAAGGCAGAGGTGGTTGATCCGATCCAGATCGCCGAGCGACGGAAGGAAACGGCTTAATTTCCCGGATCTTTTCCCGCGAATGAGGCCGTCCTGGATCAGGTACATCAGGCCGGCGCAGGAGGCGACGGCGAATAGGGCTTCGCCCGCCACGGAGAGGATCACATGGACGGTGACCAGAAATCCGCGCAACATCGGCGGCGCGCTGACATTGCCTCCGAGCCCGATGGAGGCGACCACCATCAGCAGGCAGACGACGGGAGAGATGAACGCCCCCAGAACGCGCGTTTTCGTCTTCACCTGCAACAGGAGATAGACGGCCGCCATCACCCAGGCGAAAATGGAGAGGGCGTCGTAGAGGCCGATCACCGTCGGCTCTCCGGCCGGAAACCAGCGCGCAACGAAGGATAAGGTATGGACGGCCAGCGCCGCGAACAACAATCCGGCCGCCAGGCGCGCCGGGAAGACCCGCTTCCCCCAAAGCGAAACGCCGTAGATGCAGGCGGCGGCGAAATAGACAATCAGGGCCGTCTTGAACAGGATGATTCCCGTCACCGCGGTTTCACCTCCATCTCGACCCCCGTCAGGCCGTGGATCGTCTCCTTCACCCTCCCCCACTCTTTCCGACGGATCTGATCCAGGACGTCCGACCGGACAACCGTCACGAAACGCTCCCGGTTCTCCGCGGAGGGGCCTCCCGCGGCAATCACCCTCTCCCGAAGCTCGCCAAGAATCTCAACAAGAACGGCATATTCCGGGCCGTAAGCTTCTTCCAGTTCCCCCCGAAGCTTCGCCGCCAGCGCGGGGCTCTTCCCGCCGGTGGAGACGGCAATCAGCAGATCGCCCCGCTCGACGACGGACGGGAGGATGAAATCGCACAGGGCGGGATTGTCCACGATGTTGACCGGAATCCCCCGCTTCCGGGCGTCCGCGGCGATCCGCCCGTTGACGCCCTCGCTGTCCGTTGCGCCGATCACGAGAGCGGCGCCGGCGAGGAAGGAATCCTCATAACCACCCTCAAGGTGGACGATCTTGCCCTGCCCTTTCCATGCCGTGAGAACGGATGTCAGCGTCTTCCCGACGACCTCCACGCGCGCGCCGCAGGCCAGAAGCCTCCGGACCTTGCGCTCGGCCACGTACCCGCCGCCGACGACGACGCACCGTTTCCCGGAAATATCCAGACAGATGGGGTAATGCCTCACCGTCGCTCCTTCCGTTCCCGTCTCCGGCTCACCCGGTTTCTCTCTTCAAACATCCGGCCCGCAATGCGCCCCGACGCTACCATGACGACCCCGAAAATTCAAGCCGCTTGAAATATCCGCCCGGAAAGGTTATAAGTTGCTGCAACCAGCCACCGGGATCGGGGAAATTTTCACTCCTTGCTCTTCGCACGTCACGCCTCGCAGCAATGAAGGGGAAAGGGGACGCGGAACATGTCGGAACAATTCGGAAAAACGGATGAGAAGAAGGGCGACTGGTTGAAAATCGAATTGGTCGCCCCCATGGAAATGATCGACGCGCTGACCAACTTCATGACGGAGATCGGCGCCCAGGGAACGTTCCAGGAATCTCTGGAACCGCAGTCCCCGAACGATTTCCCGGAGGCCGTCTCCGGCGAAGTTCTGAAGGCCTTTCTCCCGTTCGACATCCGCCTGGAACAGCGTCTCGCCGCGCTTCAGACGTACATCGCCAGCCTCGCGGAGATCTTTCCGGAGTTGGGAAAACCACTTTTCCGGACGGAGGTCGTCCGCAATACCGACTGGGGCGAAGCATGGAAGAAGTACTTCAAGCCTCTGCGGGTCAGCCGGAACATCGTCATCAAACCGACCTGGGAACGCTTTTCACCGACCGGCCGGGACATCGTCATCGAGATCGACCCGGGCATGGCCTTCGGCACCGGCCAGCACCCCTCCACCAGGATGTGTCTGGAGGCGATCGAGGAGATCCTGCTCCGGGACCGGTCCGTCGATCAGTGGCGCGTCCTCGACGTCGGAACGGGAACGGGCATCCTCGGCATCGCCTGCGCGAAGCTGGACGCCGAAAAGGTCCTCTGCATCGACAACGACAAGAAGGCCGTGGAGATTGCCGGAGAAAACGCCCGAATCAACCAGGTGGACGACCGCGTCGAAATCCGGAGCTGCGATATCGCCACGCTGACCGAACCCTTCCACCTGATCGTCGGAAACCTGACGGCGAAAATCCTGATCAAGCTCCGGCCCCACCTGTTCCGGCTGCTCCGACCGGGCGGCTATCTGGTCATCTCGGGAATCATCGAACAGAATAAACCGGAAATCGAGGCCCACTTCCCGGACGCTTCGTTCCCGGTCCATCGCCTCATCACCGAGAAGGAATGGCTCTGTTACGTCCTGAAAAAAGAGGTCGGCGGGCCGTGACGATCCCCCGTCTCTACCTCCCGCGCGTTCTCGAAAAGGGAGACCTTTGCGCCGCGGCTGCCGATCAGGCGCGGTACCTGAAGACCGTCCTCCGGATGAGGGCGGGCGATCCCGTCCTGATCTTCAACGGCACGGGCCGGGAGTACGAAGCCATCATCCGGCGGCAGACGGCGGAAGGGATGGAATTGGAAATCACCGGAAGCCGGTTCCTGCCCGCCGCCGGGATTCATGTAACCCTCTGCCAAGCCGTTCCCAAGGCGGAAAAGATGGATGGGATCATCCGGCATGCGACGGAATTGGGCGCGGCGCGGATCATCCCCTTTCTCGCGGAGCGGTCCGTCCCCCGCTGGCAACCGGAACAGTTTTCACGCAAGCGGGAACGGTGGCGGAAGATCGCTCTCGAGGCCTCCCGTCAATGCGTCCGACCCGATGTCACCGAGATCGGGGAGATCGTGACCTTCGAGCGGATGCTTTCCGCGCTTCCCGAACGCGGACTGAAGCTGATCCCCTGGGAGGAAGAGACAACGCGGGGAATCCGGGAGGTCCTGCGCGTTCCGTCCCGAAACGGGGCGAGGGAGTTCACCGTGGCGATCGGCCCGGAGGGAGGCTTCAGCGTGGAAGAAATTGAAAAAGCAAGGCGGGCGGGCTTCCTTTCGGTCAGCCTGGGGAAACGGGTACTCCGGGTGGAGACGGCATCGCTTGCGGTCCTCGCCATCCTCCAATACGAAACGGACAGCCGGGAAACGGGGGAAGGCCGATGACGGACAGACGATACGGCGGTTTCTGGAGAAGATCGATCGCTTATCTCATCGACGAGGCCATCCTCTACTTCGTCTCGCTGATCCTGTTTCTGATCGGTCTGCTCGCCCTCGGCTTGAAAGAGGATATGATCGCCAACGTTCTGACCTCCCCCGACGATCTAACCCGGGGAATGGGCGTCCCCGGTCTCCTCTACATTGCCGCCTCGCTGCTCGCCGGCATGACCTACTTCACATGGTTCCACGGCATCGGCGGACGGACGCCGGGAAAGATGCTCCTCGGCCTCCGCGTCATCCAGGCATCGGGAGAACCGATGACACCCGGCATCGCATTCCTGCGATGGGTAGGCTACCTGATTTCGGGTCTCCTGCTCTGCCTCGGTTTTCTCTGGGTCGCCATTGACCGCAGAAAACAGGGTTGGCACGACAAGATCGCGGCAACCGTCGTGATCCGCGACAGAGGCCATTCCGATCAGGACGGCGAAAGAAGTTTCACCGAAAGCGCCGGAGTCAACGCGGCTGCACCGACGGGAATCCCCGAGACGCCCCCATTCGCTGGAGTGCTGGAAACTTCGGTTCCGCCCCCCGAAAACAGGCCGGAAAACCCGGAAGCAGCGGCCTCTTCACCCCGTCCGTGATGCGACCCGTTGTTGCCAGAAAAAGGTCTTGACAAACGGGGACATATTTTATAGAGGGATCATCCGTTTCGGAGGCTGTACGCCAAAAGGGGCCGGTAGCTCAGTCGGTAGAGCAACGGACTGAAAATCCGTGTGTCGACAGTTCAATTCTGTCCTGGCCCACCATGAATTCAGGGGGTTAGAGAGTTATTCTCTAACCCTTTTTTCTTTCATTGCCACCCGATTGCTACCCCTATTGGACATTGTTCGTGATCTCGGAGGACCCTTTTCCATATTCTTGATTGTTGAGTTCATCTACGAAAGCGAGGGATAGGGAGGTCTGTCCAGATCAATGATAACGTGTTGGAACATACAGATTATTGAGCTTGCTTTTCAGGGATGGCGCGGCAGCGGCGACCCTCCTGAAAGAGTGTATCAGGCGATTTTTCATGGCCCTCTTTCCTCAGCACCCTAAAGCGCCCTTTGCCGCCAGTGTTCCCAATAGCGCCGTCATTTCAATAATAAGCGAAGACCCGGGTAGTTTGTCAGTGCTGGTGCGACACCGTGCCCGACTGTTTAGGCGAACTTTCGCCGTTAAACCAGAGAGAGACCGTATAATGGCGCTTGCCGCCGTCACCGCCGTTGATTTCTATTTCCACCCAGCTCATCGGCTTTGAGTCGATCCAGGTTCCCGTATTGGCATAGATGGTTTCCACTTCGCCCGAATGGTATTGGAAGGCTGCTTCGTGGGTGTGGCCGAACAATACGATCCTGGGCGTAAAGGGATACAAGTTCTGG
>JAQTRB010000092.1 GCA_028712015.1 Syntrophales bacterium | reverse complement strand
CGGTGATCAGCGGCGCCCCCACGATGTCTTCGCCCAGCGCGATCGGAAGACGGTAGGAGGTTTCCCGAAAGGCCGCATGATCGAGGACGTCCCGCAGGCGGACCGGCTCCCGCTCCTGATTGGGGATTTCAATGCCGATTGCCCCTCTTCCCGGGATCGGGGCGATGATCCGAATGCTCGGGGCGCGCAAGGCGAGCGCCAAATCGTCGGAGAGATTCGTGATTTTGTTGATCTTGACGCCGGGGGCGGGTTCGAGTTCATACATCGTGATGACCGGACCGGGCTTGACTTCGACCACCTTCCCGTCGACGCCGAAGTCGGAGAGCTTCTTTTCGAGCAGTCGGGAGTTGGCGATCAGGGTTTCCCGCTTGATTCGAATATCTTTCCGCTCCAGGCGGTCCAGCAGGGTCAGGGGCGGCAACTTGAAGGTTCCGTTCAACCGGGAGGCGAAATTGAAATGGGTCTGCTCGGCCTTTTCCAGTTTCTCCTTCAGCGTTTCCCGTCTTGGCTCTTCGATGATCGGGGCAACCGCAACCGCCGTTCTTTTTACGACCGGCGCTTTCGGTTTTTCCCCCAGCCTCTCCCTGAGCCGGTCGATCCAGAATTTTCCCGTTCGCGCCGTGGTTCCCGCTGCCGCCGCGGATCTTCCCGCGAAGGAAACCACGGAAAAATCGAACAGAATCATCAGGGCCACGATCAGGATCAATCCAAGAATGATGAGTGATCCGGCCATGCGCAGGTAGCCGTCGAGAAACCTTGCCGTAACGGTTCCCAGAAGCCCGCCCGCATGCAGCGGGATTCCGTAGAGTTCGATTTTCCCGACGGTCAGCGCGATAATTCCCGAGGTGGCGAAGACCAAACCGGTTAGGCCTGCCGCCGCGGCCGCGCTGATCCGGAACCCGGAATCGCGAAAAAACCGCACGGCGGCGACCAAAAGCAAGACCGGAAGCCAAAGGATGCCGATCCCCAAAAGGCGGAACAGGGTATCCGCGGCGTACGATCCGGCCGCACCCGTCCAGTTGTGGAGCGGCGCCTCCTCCGGCACGTAGCGGGTCAGGGAAGGGTCGAGGGGGTGATAGGAGAGCAGTGCGAGCAGCAGAAACAGCGCGACGGCGAGGCAGATCAGTCCGGAGATTTCCGTAAATCGTATCCGAGAATGTCCATTTTCATTCATCGTCAGCGGTTTTCCCCGTTCTATCTCATGCCCGAAAGGATCAGGGTGGCCGCCCCAAAGAACCAGCAATACCAGGCAAATGGGGCGAGGCCGGTTTTGTTGATCATGGCAAAGAGAAGTTTCAGCGAGAGAAACCCCGTAACGGCGGCCGCAAGGAAACCCGCGCCCAACGCGGGAAAATCGCCCGCGGGAAGACGGATCAGATAGGCCGCCTTGAGGAGCACGGCGCCGGTGATTGCCGGAATCGAGATCAGAAAGGAAAATGTTGCCGCCGTCTTGCGCTCCAGTCCCCGAAAGATTCCGAAGGTGATCGTGGATCCCGAACGGGAGATCCCCGGGATGAGGGCGGCTGCCTGAACCAGACCCAGGATGATCCCGTCCGCCAAATTCATCTCTGTCTTATTTCGATTGTTCTTTTTTACCCGGTCCGACAGAAAAAGCAAAACCCCCGTGATCAAAAGCATGAAGGCCGTCGTTTCCGCCGATTCGAAAAGCCGCTCGATCCGCTCCCGGAAGAGGAAGCCGATCACTCCCGTCAGGAAAGTGGCGATGATGATCCACAGAACCAACCTGCGGTTGGCGGCCCTTTCTCCGGCATCGGTCCGCCGCGCGCCCGCCGTCGGAACCTTCGCCGGCAGAAGCGAGGCGATGAGTTCGGCGATTTCCCGTCTGAGAAAGAAGACCACCGCCACAAGCGTTCCGAGATGGAGAAGCACGTCGAAGGCGACGCTCGGCTGTCCGAATCCCGGAATCAACGACGGAATGATGACCAGATGCGCCGAACTGCTGACCGGGAGCGGTTCCGTGATCCCCTGAACGATGCCCAGGATGACGGCTTCCATCAACGTCACTGAGTCCCCTTTCCGCGGTCCGGCACGGATGGTGTTCCGGAAGAGCCCCTGTTTTTCTCAACGTTGCGGACAATGATATCCCGAATCCGCTCGATCAACTCCCCCCTCGCTTCAATTTTGTATCCGGAGACATCCACCGGTCGGTCGATGATCATCGTGATCTTTCCCGGTTTGATCCTCAAGGTGCGCTTCGGCAGGATTTCATGCGCGCCGATGATCGAGATGGGCACGATGGGGACCCCGGCACGGATGGCGAGATGGAACATGCCCTGCTTGAACGGTTTGATCGTACCGTCCTTGCTGCGGGTCCCCTCGGGGAAGGTGACGACCGATTTTCCCTCCCTGATTTTCTGCGCCGCTTCCTCCAGGCTTTTCATGGCCCTCTCATGGTTCTGCCGGTCGATTTCGATATATCCTGCGCTTTTCATGGCCTTCCCGAAAATGGGAATCTTGAAGAGCTCCTTTTTGACGATCCAGCGGAACTGGCCGGGGATGAAGGCAAGGACGATCAGGATATCGAAATCGCTCTGGTGGTTGGCCATGAAGATCTGCGGCCGGTGCTTCAGCACGTTCTCCGCGCCGATCACCTCGACACGGATGTTGGTGAGCCAGAGCAGCATCCTTGCCCAAAGGTTAGCGATTTTGTGCGCCTTGTTCTCCCCGGGAGAGATGAGCGGGAACAGAAGGGCGCAAACCGACATGAAAGCGGTGACGGAGATGGAAAGCATGACCAGCAATGCGGAACGAATCATGATCAGGTCCCAAGATGATGTGGGGACTGATTTGAAATCTGCCACCGCAAGATCAAATCCGTCCTGGGTTTCCCATACTCAAATATCCCCACGAAGTCAATAAGGAATGTTCCTTCTTCCAACCGATCATTCCCAGAAAAGGATTGACAAATGATGCCCTCGATAATAGATAAGCGGCCATGAAATCTGGTTTTTTCTCCCCGGCGGGAACGATGGGATGTTTATGAAACGGATGATGAGCAACCGAAGGGCGTATGCGATCATGGACAAATTCCCCCGGTCCAGGGTCCTGGTTGTCGGGGATGTCATGGCGGACCACTTTATCTGGGGGAAGGTGTCGCGGATCTCGCCGGAGGCGCCCGTTCCCGTTGTCGAGGTGAGAAGGGATAAATTCCTGTTGGGCGGCTGCGCCAATGTCCTCAACAATATATTTGCGATGGGCGGTCTGGTTCATCTGGCCGGCGTTGTTGGATCCGACGATACGGGGAAACGTCTTCTGACCGAGTTCTCCGGCCTAGGTTTGGACATGAACGGCATCGTCGTGGAGGCGGGGCGTCCCACGACGCTCAAAACGCGAATTGTCGCGCATGGTCAGCAGGTGGTCCGTTTTGACCGGGAGGATCGAAAACCCGTTCAGGCAAAAAGCATTCGCAAGATCCTTTCCTACATCGAGTCGTTGCGTAATGAATTGGGGGCGCTGGTGATCTCGGATTATGGCAAGGGATTGGTCACCCGTTCCCTTCTCGAAGGCATCCGGAAGGTCATCGCCGGTCGCCCGATTTTCACCTGCGTGGACCCGAAGCAACGGGATTTTTCCATGTACCAGGGATTCGATATCGTCACCCCAAACCATCACGAGGCCGTTCGCGCCGCGGGAGAAGAGATGTTGAACGGATTGGACCATATCCGTGTCGGCTTGAAACTGTTGCGGCAGTATGATTTCAAGGCCTTGCTGATGACCCGCGGGGAAGCGGGGATGAGCCTTTTTGAGAAGAACGGTCGGACCAGACACACGGCATTTCGTACGGAAGCGAGGGAGGTATTTGATGTAACGGGCGCGGGGGATACGGTCATCGGCGTTCTGGCCCTCTCGCTGGCGGCGGGGGCCTCTTTCCGGGAAGCGGCATATCTGGCCAACCACGCCGCGGGGATTGTGGTGGGGAAGGCGGGTACGGCGACCGTGACCCGGGAGGAGCTGAAAAAAGCCCTATGAGCGAGCCGCAACCTCCGGAGGCCGTCAAGCTGATAGCCAGCCTCTTCTCCCGCGAGGAAGGCTTGCTGCGCGACGCGATGGAGGCCCTGTCGGAAAGATGTGGAAGGCTTGATTTCATCAGCGCCCCGATGACTTTTGACTATACCGATTATTACGAGAAGGAGTTCGGCGATGCGCTGATTCGCCGTTTTGTCGCCTTTGAACGGCTGATCCGGCCGGAGGCGTTGCCGGATGTCAAGAACTGGACCAATGCGCTGGAGAAGAGGTTATCGGCTGAGGGGAAAAGAAGGGTGAACCTCGATCCCGGTTATCTTGCCCAAGCCCATCTGATTCTGGCCACGGGCAAGGGTTATTCCCATCGGCCCTATCTGCGGGATGGGATCTATGCCGATCTGACACTGATGTATAGAGGCAAATCGTTTCATGCGTTCCCCTGGACCTATCCGGATTATGCCGGGGAAGAGATGGTCGGGATGCTGATCCGGATCCGGGAAAAGTATCTGCTGCAGCTCAGGGAGCGAGTGGCCGGGTCCGGTCCTGCGGCGGATGAGTTCCCCGAGTCCGAGGGGGATGGTCCGATGAGAGGAGTCCGATGATTAAAAGCATGACCGGTTACGGCAAGGCGGAGGCGGTCCTTGCCGGCCGGAAATTCACGATCGAGATGAAATCCGTCAACCACCGGTTTTTGGAGATCTCGTTGCGCCTGCCGGGAATGTTTCTCCCCTTCGAGGGTGAGATCAAGAAGCGGATCGGGGAACAGTTTTCCCGGGGGCGGATCGAGGCGACCCTCCGGGCGGACGGCGATGGAAACGCGGAAACCGCCAGTCGTTTCACGCTGAATCTGCCGCTGATCCGCAATTATCATGCGCTGCTCGGCCAGATGAAGGAAAATCTCAACCTGAGAGGGGAGATCACGCTGGAGGTAATGGCCGGTTTCCGGGATGCCTTCATCCCCGTGGAAACGAGTCAGGATCCGGCGGTCCTCTGGGAGGGGCTTTCCAAAATCCTCGCGGCGGCGATGCGGGCGCTGATCGAGATGAGAGAGAAGGAAGGGGGAAGCCTGAAAAGCGATCTGGTCGATCGTTTGAACGGGATCGCCGATTGTTTGGAAGGAATCGACCGGAGAGTGCCGCAGGTGGTTCTGGACTATCAGAAGCGGCTCGGCGACCGGGTAAGGGAACTGACGGGCGGCCTGGCGGTCGATGAAGCGCGGTTGCTTCAGGAGGTCGCGATCATGGCGGAAAGGAGCGACATCACCGAAGAGATCGTCCGCTTCCGAAGCCATATCGATCAATTCAACGATCTGCTTGCCGCGGAGGACGCCGCGGGCAGAAAGATCGATTTCCTGATCCAAGAGATGGGCAGGGAGATCAATACCATCGGTTCCAAGAGCGGGGATGCGGAAATCTCGCGCGGCGTCATCGAGATCAAGAGCGAACTGGCGAAATTGCGGGAGCAGGTGCAGAACATTGAATGATGCGACGTGCAAAAAACAACCGGGTTTGCTGATGGTCGTTTCCGCCCCGTCCGGCGCCGGGAAAACGTCGATTTGCCGGGAGATTCTGCGGCGATTTCCCAATATCCGCTTCTCCGTCTCCTGTACGACGCGTCCCCCGCGTCGCGGCGAGATCAGCGGACGGGATTACGAATTCATCTCCCGGGCGGAGTTCCGTGAAAGGATGGATCGGGGAGAATTCGTCGAGTGGGTGGAAAATTACGGTCATCTCTATGGGACGTCGAAAAAAACGATGGACGCTTTTCTGTCGCAGGGATACGATATGATCCTGGACATCGAACCGCGCGGGGCGAAGGCCATCCGTGAACACTATCCGCAGGGGGTGTTCATCTTCATCCTGCCTCCGTCGTATGCCGAACTGAAGTCTCGGCTGTCCCTCCGAGGGGAGAGTCCCCCTGTCATGGAGCGGCGCCTCCGGAGTTCCCTTGATGAAATTCGCGAGGCTCTTTGGTATGATTATGTTATATTCAACGAAACCTTGGAAGAGGCCGTCGACCGCTTCCGAGCTGTGTACATCGCTGAAATGTCCCGGCGGGATCGTTGGACGGACAGAATCGAGGCATTTTTGAAAGAGGAATCGTCTTAATCAATTGGAGGTGCATACCCTATGGCCAGAATTACCGTGGAAGATTCTTTGCGCATGGCAAAGAACCGCTTTGCCCTTGTTCTGCTGACCTCTCAGCGGTCGCGACAGCTGCTGAAGGGATCTCAGCCCCTGACGGATACGAGAAACAATCGGGAGATTGTGACGGCCCTTCGGGAAATTGCGGCGGGAAAAGTTTCCTACGCCCACCCCGAGTACCTGAAAAGGGTCAAGGAAAACTTCAAAACGATACCGCATGATACCGAGTTCGTCGGCGATGAAGAATATAACGAGTAGATCTCCCAAGGAGCGATTGATCTTTGCCCTTGACGTCGGCGCCGGGATGGAGGATGCGCTTGCCTGGGTCGATCGTCTGCGGGATCATGTCGGTTTGTTCAAGGTTGGGAAGGAATCGTTTGTCCGCTTCGGAACGGAGGTCATTCGGCAGATTCATGCCCGCGGCGGAAAAATCTTTCTGGATCTCAAATTCCACGATATTCCCAACACCGTGGCCCGTGCGGCGGAGGCCGCCTGCGGACTGGGCGTGGCCATGTTCAACCTCCACGCCCTCGGTGGAA
>JAQTRB010000091.1 GCA_028712015.1 Syntrophales bacterium | reverse complement strand
TCGACCATGGCCTCGGCGCTGGTCACGCCCGCCCCGCCGATCGCGTGGACATAGACGGCCTTGTGGGTCCGGCATGCCGCAAGCGTTCGGGGTCCCATTCCCCCTTTGCCGATGACGACCCGGAGGCCGAAGGCGGCAATGACCTTGTCCTCATAACCCTCCTCCCGGATGCTCGTCGTCGGTCCCGCGGAGACGATGGCCCACCCGTCCCCCGTTTTGCGCACGATGGGTCCGCAGTGGTAAATCGCCCCGCCGCGATAGATCGTCTTCAGTTCGTCGAAAATACGTTGATCCGCCGCCGGGAGCGGGCCCGCAGACTCGATCAGGCGCTCCACCATGTATTTGTGCGCCGCGTCCCGTCCCGTCGTCGCGATCCCCGAGATCGACACGGCGTCGCCGGCATGCAACGAAAGAATCCGCTCCTCGGAAATGGGAATGGTCAGTTCGATCATTTGGATCGCCTCATTTTAGAAAACGCCAGGTTCCGTCGGCCTCGATCCGGACTTCTCGCCGACGACATTCCCAGCACATGTAGGTCACGGTGACGAAGTAACTGGCCGGATGACGGTGGAGCGCGCCGATCTTGACCCCCAGCAGGGTCGTTTCCCCGCCGAGACCCAGCGGGCCGATTCCCAGCGCGTTCGCCTCGAAGAGGATCCGTTTTTCAAGATCGGCCAGGACGGGATCGGGATTCACGTCGTCCAGCGGACGGAGGAGCTGGTGTTTGGAATGAAGATAGCCCGAACCGCGGTCCCCGCCGATACAGACCCCGAGGATCCCGGGAGGACATCCCTTTCCTTCGGCCCGGCGAACGGCATCCAAAACCGCGCGCCGGACGCCCTCCGGATCGCGGCCCGCGTGCAGCGCGTCGTCGGGCAGGCTGTACTGCCGGCCCACGTTTTCGCTGCCCCCGCCCTTGAGCATCAAGGCCACCGAAAGAGCTTCGTCGTCCGCCTCCTCGAAATAGACGCCGGGAATGCCTGCGCCGACGCAGTTTCCGCTGTTTCGTCCGGTTACGGGATCGACGGCGTTCGGCCGCAGAAATTGCTCCTGCGTCGCCCGCGCCGTGGCCTCCGCGCACGCCTGCGCCATCGCACGTTGAGAGAGACCGGGAGGATGCCGAATGAAAAAAAGCGGCAGCCCCGTGTCTTGACAGAGGGGAACCTGTTTTTCGCGGGCCAGCGCGATGTTATCCAGAAACAACGCCAGAATCGATCCGGGCGTCGAATTCGGCTCCGCTTCGCTGTAAGCCCGTTTCAGCGCCTGCTCCACATCCTCCGGCAGGTCGCAAGCCGTCCGCCGGATAAGGCCGAACAGGGCCTCGTCGAAGGCCGGTCCCAACAAACGGTTTTTTTCATCGTCCGTCACGTCGATGCTCCCTCCCCTGCTTCCGTTTTCCCCGGGAACTGCCACCTCTCCGACAGAAAGCGTTTCTTCGGCGGAATTCGATAAATCTCCTCCAATCGCTGGTGGTGGATCATCCCCAGCGCTTCACGGGTCACGATCAGGTAGTAGTACCGCTTCCGGACATGCTCCCGTTGAAGGTTGTAGGTCCGAATCTTCCCGTTGAGTTCGCTGATGAACCGTATGCGATCGGTTCGTTCCCCGATCCCGATGTTGCCCGCCGCATGCCCGTCCGTCTGAAAACCTCCGTGCGGGCATGGCTTCCCCGATTCCACCCCGACCGGACAAGCGGCCATCGCCGACTCGATATCGCACTCCAGGACCTGCAGCTTTTCCAGGGCCTCGGCCAGTCGCTCTCCGGCGCGGGCCAGGACCGCCGCCCTTTCCCGGAGCATCTCGTCCTGGAGGATTTCCTGCGTTGACCGTTTGGTGTTGATCATGAGCCCGCCCATCCGCGGTTTTTGAATCTAACCCGTGATGGACCGCCTGTCAAGATCAACCTGCCGCGAATTTCTATTGACACCGGCAAGACGTTTCTTTAGAGTTTTCGGCAGCCGACGGGGAGACATATCCCATCGAAAAATGCCCTGAAACGGTCGGGGAACCGCGGGGATTCATGGATCTAAAAACGGAAGTTTTGATCATCGGCGGCGGGGCCACAGGAGCCGGTATCGCGCGCGACCTCGCGCTGCGGGGCATTCCCTCATTGCTTGTCGAAAGGGGAGATTTCACCTCCGGCGCTTCCGGCCGCAACCAGGGGCTCCTGCACAGCGGAGCGCGCTATGCGGTCAACGACCCCGAAGCGGCGCGGGAGTGCATCGGTGAAAATCGGATCCTGCGGCGAATCGCCCCCCACTGCATCGAGCCCACGGAAGGGCTGTTCGTCTCTCTCCCCGAGGATGGCCCGGAATACCGGGCGAACTTCATTCGGGCCTGCGCAGCGGCGGGAATCGACGCGCTGCCGCTCTCCCCGCGGGAAACCCTTGCCATGGAGCCGAGATTGAACCCGCGATTGATCGGCGCCGTCCAGGTTCCCGACGGCGCGATCGATCCGTTCATGCTGGTCGTGGAAAACGTCCGGGACGCCGAATCCCGCGGGGCGCGTTTTCTGATCCACACGGAGGTCACGGGCCTGATCCGGGACGGCCTTCGGATCACCGGGGCCCGCGTGCGCGACCGGATTGCCGACAAGTCGTATGCCATTGCCGCGAACTGGGTCGTCAACGCGACCGGCGCCTGGGCCAATCTGATCCTCGGAATGGCCGGGATCCGGATCGGCCTCGCCCTCTCCAAAGGCTCCATGCTGCTGACCAACACCCGCCTGAGCGAAAGGGTTCTCAACCGCTGCCGCCCTCCCTCCAGCGGGGACATCATCGTTCCGAACGACACCGTCTCCATCCTCGGCACCACCTCGTTGCGGGAGGATGATCTGGAACACTACGAGGTCACCGCCGAAGAGGTCACCTTCCTGATCGATGAACTCTCGAAGATGATCCCCGACGTGAAGAATGAGCGCTTCAACCGGGCCTATGCCGGCGTCCGGCCGTTGCTCCAGTCGCAAGAGGCCTCCGATGACCGGGAGATCAGCCGAGGCTTCGCGCTGATCGACCACGGAAGCGGCAGCGGAAGCGCGGGCCTCGTCACGATCACCGGCGGCAAGCTGATGACCTACCGCCTGATGGCGGAAAAGACGGCCGATTTCCTCTGCGAACGGATGGGGTTGCACGTTCCCTGCATCACCCACCTCCAGCCGCTTCCCGGCGCGGGTCTCGGCAACACGCTTCGGGATCGTCTCCTCCATCTTCGCCGGCAAACCCCCGCCGCGCGCGGAGAGATCCTCTGCGACTGCGAACTCGTTCCCCGGGAAGCCGTGGATGCGATACTCCGGGAGGGCAAGGTACGCGAGCTCCAGGACATTCTACACCGCACCCGTCTCGCCAAGGGGACCTGTCAGGGGGGATTCTGCGTCTATCGCCTCCTCGGGTTGCTGAACGAACTGCACGGGGAGCAGGGAAGCGACGGCTCCAACGTCGTCCTCCGGAGCTTCCTCGAGGAACGGTGGAAGGGAATCCGGCCCATCCTGTGGGGAACCGCGTTGAAGGAAGAGGAATTGATCGAATCGATCTACAAGGGTCTATTCAACCTCGTCCCGGAAGAACCCGGACGAACGGGAGGGGGAGCAACATGAAGCGCTTCGATCTGATCGTCCTTGGAACGGGACTCGCGGGTCTGACGGCCGCCCGGACGGCGGTCGAAACGGGGGCCAAAGTTCTGATCGTCGGCCGGGGGATGGGCGCGGTGACCCTCTTCGGGAACACAATCGACCTGCTGGGGACAATCCCGCCCGGAACGGATATCGCGGAGGGAATCGCTCGCTGGATCGCGGACCACCCGGAACATCCCTACGCCCGAACGGGCGTGAAAGGAATCGAAGACGCCCTCGCCGACTTCCGCGGGCTTTTCCCGCCACCCTACGGCTTCGCCGCCGAGGACAACGGGAACTCCCTCCTCCCCACCGGCGCGGGGACGATTCGTCCCACCTATCTCTTCCCCGTTACGATGGCCGCCGGCGCCGCGATGATCCCGAGCGAAACGTTGATCGTCGGCTTTCGAGGGTTCAAGGATTTTCAGGGCGATACGGTTTCCCTCCATCTGAAATGCCGGGGAGTGAACCTCGCCCTCCCCCGATACGGACTGGAAGGAACGACGGCCCTCGCCCTCGCCCGGCTGATGGATGCGGCGTCCTTCCGGGAGCGATTGGGCGAGGCGATCCGGCGGCAGATGGGCGGGGAGCGGTTCATCGGTCTCCCCGCGGTCCTGGGCCTGCGAAATCCCGCCGCGGTTCTGAAAACGCTGGAAAAAACCACCGGCGCCCGTGTCTTCGAGATTCCGCTGCTTCCGCCTTCCATCCCCGGAACCCGAGTCTTTCACCGTTTCCGGGAAGAGCTGATCGCCAAGGGGGCAACCTTCCTGATGGGGCATTCGGTATCCCGTGCAAACGTGAAGGGCGGCCGCTGCGAAGGGATCGCCGTCGAAAATCCGCCGCTCGTCACGGAATATTGCGCGGACCGCTATATCCTCGCAACAGGCCGCTTTCTGGGCGGCGGCCTCTGGGCGGAAATGGAGCAAATTGTGGAACCTCTCTTTCATCTTCCCATCTTTCAGCCCGGGGAACGGGAGCAATGGTTCGGAAAGCGGTTTTTCGACCCGGAGGCGCATCCGATCCATCGCGCCGGAATCGTCACGGATGCCGATCTGCGGCCGGTCGACGAGACGGGACGCGTCGTTCTGGAAAACGTCCGGGCGGCGGGCTCGATCCTGGCCCATCACCAGGCCATCGAGGAAAAATCACGGGAAGGGATCGACATCGCGACAGGATTTCTGGCGGCAAAGAGGGCGCTCGCGACATGACCAAAGCCGAAAAAAAACCGGTCCTTCTTCCAAAACTTCCGGATGTTTGCGTCCGCTGCGCGACCTGCATGGCCGCCTGCCCCGTCTCCCGCGTGACGCCGCGCTTTCCGGGACCGAAGCAGGCCGGACCGGGGGCACAGCGGTTCCGGTCCGCATCCGAGGCCTCCGTGGACGACTGGATCGAGCTCTGCACGGGCTGCCATCTTTGCGATACCGTCTGCCCCGCCGGCGTGCCCATCTCCGAAATGAACATGATGGCCAAGGCGAAATACCTGGACGAACGCGGCCGGACCTTTCGGGATTGGCTGCTGGTCCGGAGCGACCTCTTCGGCGAGCTGGCCGCCCGTTTCTCGAAGATCATCAATCCGCTGATGAAGAACGGGATTCTCCGCCGGCTGCTGGACGCGCTGCTGAAGATCGACCGGCGGCGAGACCTTCCCGGTTACGAATACCCCACGTTTCGCCGGTGGTTCCGGACCCGGTCGACGGCGGAGGGTGCGACCGGTCGCCGGAAGGTCGCCTATTTCTACGGCTGCTTCACGAACACGAACGAAACGGACGTGGGAAAGGCCGCGGTGGAGGTTCTGGAGGCGCACGGCCTGGAGGTGGTCGTCCCGCCCCAGCGCTGCTGCGGGATACCGCGTCTCGGTGTGGGGGATCTCAAGGGGGCTCGAGAGATGGGCCGCCGGAACATCGAGATGCTCCTCCCGACGGTGCGGGAGGGGATCGATATCGTCTTTTCCTCCACGAGCTGCGGCCTGATGCTGCGCCACGAGTACAGCCGAATCCTCCATCTCCCCGGCGCGGAGGAGCTGGCCGGATCTCTCTTCGACATCTGTGAATTCCTGCTTCGTCTGCGCGAAGAGGAAAAGGCGTCACCGATCTTCCAGCCTCTTTCGCTGAAGGCGGCCTACTTCGCCCCCTGCCATCTGCGGTCGCTGAACATCGGCTTCCCCGCGCTGGATCTGCTTCGCATGATCCCGGGGCTGGACGTCCGCATGCTCGAAGCGGACTGCTGCGGCCTGGGCGGACTCTATGGTTTCAAGACAGAGAAGTTTTCGATCGCCGAAGAAATCGGGAAGGACCTCACGGAGGCGGCCGCCCGGATGAATCCCGACATCATTCTCACGGATTGCGAGGGATGCCGGATGCAGGTCCGCCACCTGACGGGCTTGCGGGTGATCCATCCGCTCCAGCTCCTCCGGGATGCACTGAATCCTTCGTGAAAGGACCGGCCGATCGGATCCCGGCAACGAAACCCCTGAAATCGCGATCCCTCAAGGCACCGGACCGCCATCAGACGTTCTGTAAAGCGTATTGCCCTTTCAGGACCCCAGATACCGCGATGCCCAGCCGATCTCCAGTTCCTCAAGCCGGGCGGATGTCGGCACGCCCGATTCGTCCCATCCCATCATCCGGTAATAGGTTTTCCGGGCCTCGGCAAACGTTCCCGGATCGAGCCCCTTCAACGGACCACCGGACGGCGTTTCGGAAAATCGTTTCGGCAACGCGTCGTCCTGATCCGAAAAGCCCTCCCGGATGTTGAAGATCCGTGAGAGGGTGACCCCCCGTTCGACGACCTGCATCAGCTCCCGGTCCGTGAGCGGCCAGCCGGTGACGGCCGCGACCGCTTCCCGGATCTGCTCTTCGCTCCACGAAACGAATCGGCATATCCCCAGGGTGTTGATCAGTTGGGGCAGATACCCTGTTTTATAAAGCTTTGCGCCGGTCGCCCCATCCAGGTCATCCGTATCGTGAACGGTCGTGTTGTGGTCGGCGCCGGCCGCATTCGTGCTGTAATTCAGGCCCATGGTGGGCTTGCGCCGCGGTTCGTGCATCGGGATCTCCTGCCCCTTGACCTGCATCGCCAGCGCTTC
>JAQTRB010000090.1 GCA_028712015.1 Syntrophales bacterium | reverse complement strand
TCGTGGCGCCCATGATATTGGTCGGCCGGACGGCCTTGTCCGTCGAAACGAGAACAAACCGCTCCGTCCCCGTCTCCTTCGCGATCGTCACCAGGTTTTGCGTCCCCCGGACATTGTTCAGCACCGCTTCCCAGGGATTCAGCTCCTGCATCGGCACATGCTTATACGCCGCCGCGTGAAATACCACCTCGGGACGGAACTCCGCGAATACCCGGCACAGGTTCTCCTCGCTGCGGATGTCCACCAGATAAGCCTTCACGGGGGTGGCTTCGAACTGCCGACGGGCCGCCATTTCGATTTGAAACAGGTTGTATTCGGAAAAATCGAGCAACGCCAGCGCGCTGGGGCGATAACGGCCCAATTGGCGGATCAGTTCGCTTCCGATGGATCCGCCCGCCCCGGTGACGAGTATCCGTTTGTCGCGATACGTACGGTTGAGCAGTTCCGTGTCCAACCGAACCTCTTCCCGCCCAAGCAGGTCTTCGAACTTCACATCCCGCATGGCCTTGATGGAGATTCGACCGTCAATCAGTTCCGTGAGACTGGGCATGATCCGGAACCGCTTTCCGGTTCCTTCGCAGGCGGAGATGATTCTCCGCATCTGCTCCCCCTTCACGGAAGGAATGGCAATCAGAATTTCATCGAATTCTTCCTCAAATTTACCTATCTCCTCGAGGGTGCCCTTGACCGGCACCCCATGAATCGATTTTCCCTGCTTGCTTCGGTCGTCGTCCAGAAAGGCCACCGGCTTCATTTCCATCGCCGGGCTGTCGAGGATCTCCCGAACGACCTTTTCTCCGGTAAACCCCGCTCCGAGAATGACGATCTTCTTTCGGTTTTTCCCATTTCCCAGGAATCCTTCCTGCATAACCGATCCCGGGTTCAGCACCATCCGCACTCCTAGCCGGATGCCGCCGATGAAAAGCAGGGTCAACACGAAATCGATCAGAAAAGCGGAACGGGGGAAACCCTGAAATTGATAGAGAAACGCTACGAACGAGGTGACGATCAAGGACGATGTGACCACCGCGAGGAAAACCTTCTTCAGATCCACCAGGCTGGTATAGCGCCACATGCCGCGGTAGAGGCCGAACAGATAAAAACAGACCAATTTGATCAGAATGATCCAATGCCAGGCGGACCGGAACTGGGCCCACTGCGGCGGGTCCAGCGAGAATTCAAACCGCAGCAGATAGGCCGAAAAATGGGCCGACAGCAGAAGAACCGCATCGGCCAGCAGCATGAGATACAAATAGGGGTTTTTCAGTTGCCGCATCATCATTACCGTTCATCTCCGTTGCCGGGATCGGGCAATCGCGAGCGATTTATAACCTTTTTCATAAAGAATATCAATGGATTTCGAGAAAAACGGATGACGGACATCGTGTTTCTGGAATCACCGGACCCGCTGCCAGGACCAGGCGGTTTTGATGATGTCGTCGAGACTCGGATAATCCACCCGCCAGTGCAAGAGTTTCTTCGCCTTGTCCGAGCTTCCGACAAGGATGGGGGGATCGCCGGGACGCCTTGCCGTTTCGACCACGTTGATGGTTCGCCCGGTGGCCCGCTCGGCCGCGCGGATCACCTCTTTCACGGAAAAACCGCTTCCGTTGCACAAATTAAAAGCGTCCGAGGGAGCGCCGTTTTTCAGATATTCAAGGGCAGACAGATGGCCGGTCGCCAAATCGTTGATATGGATGTAATCGCGGATGCAGGTCCCGTCGGGTGTATCGTAATCCGCCCCATAGATCTTCACATGATCCCTACCCCCCGCCGCCGCCTGGAGCGATAAAGGGATCAGGTGCGTTTCCGGATCGTGCCACTCTCCAATCTCGCCTTCCGGATCCGCCCCGGCCGCGTTGAAATAACGCAGGCAAACGTGACGAATGCCGTAAGCCCGATCGTAATCCTTGAGAATTTGTTCGACCATCAGCTTGGATTTGCCGTAAGGATTGATCGGCTGCTGGGGATGATCCTCCGTCATCGGAATCTGAACGGGATTGCCGTATGTGGAACAGGTGGACGAAAAAATAAAATATTTCACCTTCTGTTCAACCATAACGTCCAGCAGGTTGATCGTGTTCGCTACATTGTTCCGATAATACTCGGCGGGATGATCGACCGATTCGCCCACGTAACAAAACGCGCAATAGTGCATGACCGCTTCGATCGGATAGGTCTTGAAGCAGAATCGCAACCGGTCCTTGTCCGCCAGCTCTCCCGGAACGAAATGGCCCCATTTCACGAATTCCCGATGGCCGCGGCTCAGATTGTCAAAGACAACCGTTTCGTAACCCCGTTTATGGAGGTATTTGTTCGCATGAGAACCGATGTAGCCGGCGCCGCCGGCGATCAGGATCATCGCTCTTCACCTTTTCCCGGGGCTGCCCCCCGGACTTGATCTTTGATGCGCTTGACGTGGCCGCGGCCGAGCCCCTTCACCTCGCAGCCCAGCTCGAAGTAACGGCGGATGGCGGCGTCGTTAAGGAGGCCGAAGCAGTCGATCACGGCGACGGGGCGGCCGGTGACGGCAATCACCGCATCGGGATCAAGCTTCCGGTAGGCCTCGTGGCGCACCGCCAGCACAACCGCGTCGGCGCCCTGGAGCGCGGTCTTCAGGTCCGGTTCGATCCGCAGCTCCGTGAGGTGCTCCTGGTTTCGGAAGAAGCGCGCCCAGGAGTGGCCGGGGGAAGGATAAGTATCCTGCTTCTCCAGCTCCCACCAGTGCTTCACGTAGGGGTCGTGGACGCCGATCTCCGCCCCCATCTCGGTGAGCTTGCGCACCAGCGCCTCGGAGCCGCTGTAGCGCGTGTCGCCCACGTCCTCGCGATAGGAGGCGCCCAGTACCACAACCTTCGAAGCGGCAACGATCTTCCCCATATTGCGCAGCGCGTCGCGGACCAGCTCCGCCGCGTGAAGCGAACGGGTATCGTTGATGTCGATCGCCAGCGGCGTGATCTTGAAGATATCGTCGTCGAAGCCCATCAGCTTCTGGTAGGCCCAGACGCCCAGGCCGCCGTCCTTCGGGAGGCAGTAGCCGCCGATCCCCGGGCCGGGGAAGATCATGTTCGAGTGGGTCGGGCGGACCTTGATCGCCTGGATCACCTTGATCAGGTCCACGCCGTTGCGCTCGGAAAAGAGGCTCCATTCGTTCAGAAACGCCAGGATCGTGGCCCGGTAGGAGTTCTCGACGATCTTGCAGGTCTCGCTCTCGATCGGGCGATCCAAGACCGTCAGCGGGAACTTCTCGACATTCAGGACCTCGGAGAGAAATTTGGAGACGCGCGTGCGGGAGGTGTCGTTGACGCCGCTACAAACCCGCCAGAAGTCGCGGATCGAAGAGACGTAGTCGCGGCCCGGCATGACCCGCTCGTAGGAGTGGGACAGGAGGGGCTCGACGGCGATGCCGCGGCGCTCGAAAGCCTTCTTGATGATCGGATAGGCGACGTACTCGGTGGTGCCGGGGGGGACCGTCGTTTCGATGAGGACGAGGCACTCGGGGGGGATCCGCTCGCCGATAATCTTCAGGCTCTCCTCGAGGGCGGCGATCTCGGCGTGGCCCTGGCGGCAGTTGCCGAGGGCCTCCTTGAAGTAGTCGCACTGGACGTCCACGACAACGCAGTCGGCCAGCGTCAGCGCGTCGTAGGTGAAGGTGGCGGTCAGGGTTTTTTTCTCGTTGACGCAACGGGCGATGAGCGGAGCGACTTCCGGGTCCTCCGCCTCGACGGGGGCGATCCCGCGGTTCAGGGTTGGGATCTTCCAGTACGAGCGCGGCGAGGGGCGCTGCATCCCGATGACGAATTTGCCGGGGCGCCCGCTTTTTTTGTCCACGGCGTCGGCAACGATGCCGGCCATGACCGCGCCGACGAAGCCGACACCCATCACGACCACGATCTCTCGGTTTTGCGCTCGCTGGACGGCGACAAGGGCCTTCAGACGTTCGAACTCGGCGGCATGCTCCCGGGGCGACGGCAGCGGAAAGGACTCGCCGCTCGGCGACGTGGAAACCAAATCGGGAGTCAGATCTTGAAATTCACGATTTTGCATGGAACGGTCTTTCCTTTCATCAACAGTTGGGCGATCGGATCCGGAGAATTTTGAACTCGGTCACACAGAGCTTCAAGTTTTCATTCCCGCGGAAGCGGGAACGACAGAGACGGACCGCTTTCCAAAGGCCTTGTATCGCCTGCACCGGTCAGCGGCGGTTTGAGTTTCTCCACCATTCGGCAAACATTGTCAAGAAAATTCTCGGGACCGGCGTGGCCAATTGGGCTTATGGATCATCTTGTTTTTGTTGTCGTTATCCCTGACAGGAGGGGCAAAACCACGTTCCCCGTCCACCCTGGGTAATCCGCTCGATCCTGCCGCCGCAGCGCCGGCAGGGGGACCCCTGCCGCGAGTACACCTCAAGATGATCCTGGTTCGTGCCGCTGCAACCGAAAAGATCCCGCCAGTCGGACATCGTCGTTCCCCGGCAATCCACGGCCCGGCGGAGAATTTCCGCGGCCGCTTTCGCCGTCCGCCGCCATTCGGCTACCGACAGGCCGCAGGCGGGCCGACGAGGGTCGACCCCCGCAGCGAAGAGGATCTCACAGGCGTAGATGTTTCCGATCCCGGCGACGATCCGCTGATCCATCAAAAAAGACTTCACCGGCAGCCGCCTTGTCCGGGCGATCTCATGCAGCCGCCGGGCCGGAAGCTTCCGCATGGGATCCTCCGGAAGCGCCGGCGCGCTTCGGGCCGGAGGCTCGACGACAAAAGTCGCAAACCGGCGCGGATCGAGCAGAAGCAGCGTTCCGGAGGAAAGCGTAATGATCAGGCGCAAAAAAGGGGGACGGCTCCCGGCGGTTTCAGAAACACCGGCTTCCCGGAAGAGAAGCCGTCCGGACATGCGCAGATGAAGCGCCGCCGTCAGGCCGCCCTCCATCCGGATATGAATGGTTTTTCCGCAACGCGTCACCGTATCGACCCGCCGCCCGGCCAGACTTGCGACCTTCTCCAGGCCGGAACCCGTCGGGGCGGCGCCCGGAAAAACGATTGCGCCGTCTCCCTTTTTTCGCGCGGGATTCCCCAGGCGCGGATCGAGGACCTCAATCCGGAGGATGATTTCACCCGGCAGGACGGCGCTCAACTGACGGCAAAGCGTTTCGACTTCGGGAAGCTCCGGCATCGTGCATCCTTTCTCCACATCCGGCACCCGGCAACGTTCCCCGGCGGGGAAACCGGAACATCGCGGCAAGGGGTTCCTCCGCCCGGCGACACGTGATCGAAAAATCGCGAACGGCCCTTTTCTCTTCCCCCGACGGAATTGCGCTGTCAAGGGGAAATGGGTCTCTTGACACCCCTGCTGACTTCCTCCGTCCATTACCGGAACCGAATGTTCCCATATTCCTTTTGTCGGAATCTATTGTTCCGAATTTATATTTATTAAATATTACAATATGTTGACAATAATTACCTTTTAAAATACCACTATTAGGAGGTTCATCTTCTCACAACCGGAATCTAGAGTTCCTCCACCGCCGGCACCGGTGGAAATATAGTCTTTAATATCAAATCATTGACTCTATGGCATGGATTTTTCAATATTCCCCGTGAGGAAATTGCAGCATGGCTCTTCCGAGAAAAAAGTCGGTCACCCTGACCGGGATCGTGATCCCGGCGGATTGGAACGATCGCCAGGAGTTGATCGCCGCGGCTCTTGCCACGGCGGATGAAAAGGAGTACCGAATCGCCGGAACCAAAAAGGGGAAGGAGCTTCTGGATTGCCTGCAGCGCCAGGTCGAGGCTACCGGCGTGCTGGCACGGGACGAAAAAGGTCGAAATGTCATCACGATCAAACACTATGTCGTCAAGTAGCGGGTAAAGATTACGACGAAAAGGCGCCGGCGAAATTAACGGTTGACAGGCGATTTCAAAAGGAGTAGATGCTCCGCGAAAATGAACGGCTATGATGGTAAGCATCAAATTTGCTTACAAAATACGGAGCGGCATTGACGGTTGTCATCCAGGGAGAGGACTTGTCCTCTCTTTTTGAACATGAAGAGACGGGAGGTAAAAAAACGGATGGAAAGTGAACCACTTTTTGCGGAGGAGGCAGAACCTCCAGGTAGTAGGACCGGCAACGGTCTGCAACTGAACAATGAACCGATCAGCATGCCCCACCCGGGCGCCCTCTTCCCCCCCGCCGCGATCCCGGTCCGTCCGGCACCAAGGCCGATCGCTGCCGGTGTCAGCCGCGCAAGGGCCTTTCGAAAGCGTTTTTTCCCGAACATCACCTCCAAGGAATGGAACGACTGGCGCTGGCAGCTCCGCAACCGCATCCGCGACGCGGAAACGCTGGGGCGAATGATTCGCCTTTCGGAGGATGAGCGCCACGCGATGATCGGCCAAGTCGGCTCGCTGCCGCTGGCGATCACCCCCCACTACATGAGCCTCCTCGATCCCTGGAATCCTCTCCAGCCGCTGCGTCGAACGGTCGTGCCCACCGTACACGAACATTTCCGCGGCAGCGGCGAGGCGGATGACCCGCTCCATGAGGATGAAGACAGCCCGGTTCCAGGAATCGTTCACCGCTATCCAGACCGCGTGCTGTTCCTGGTGACGGGGAACTGCTCCACCTATTGCCGCTACTGCACCCGGTCGCGGATGGTCGGACATCAGGGCAACCATTGTCTCAACACCGAACAGTGGGAAAAGGGGATCGCCT